>NZ_JBSGUS010000034.1:0-59759 GCF_053608045.1 Kribbella sp. NPDC055071 | reverse complement strand
ACCCCGGCGCACAGCTCCACGCCGACCAACCGGATCCACATCACCTGGCTCACAGCTCCCCGCGGGATCCGCGTAGCTGCGTCCTTCCCTGGTCGGGGTGGTGTGGGTCAAGGGTCGAAGATCGCGCAGCGACGCCGAAGGCGCCCTTGACGCACACCACCGTGACTAGCACGATCACGCAGCGGAGACCGCGAACCACAGTGACTCCGAAGGCACGACCAAACCACAGTTCCTCCGCGAGGACCGACCCAACGACACTGACTCTGCGCAAATCATCTGAGCCGCGGATCCACCATCCGCGTTCCCGCCGGAGGCGGCAACAATCAGCCGCCGCGGAGCGGTGTCCGCTCGATCCACACGTCCGGTGCAACAGCCCAGTGTGAGGGGTGGTCGCTTCGCCAGGGGTGGGTGGGTTCGGGGTCACGGTGCAACTGGTTGTAGTGCAACTGGTTGCATAGGTAGGGTGCGGGTATGGCGCTGGAGCATGCGATCTTGATCTCGCTGGCCGAGCGGGACGGCTCGGGGTACGAGCTGGCCCGGCGGTTCGACCGGTCGATCGGGTACTTCTGGCCGGCTACGCACCAGCAGATCTACCGGGTGCTGCGGCGGATGGATGATGCCGGCTGGGTGACCCACACCGAGGTCGCCCAGGAAGGCCGCCCGGACAAGAAGGTGTATCGGGTGTCCGCGTCCGGCCGGGGTGAGCTCGAGCGCTGGCTGGCCGAGCCGTCCGATCCCGTCGTACTGCGGGATGCCCTCGGCGTGAAGCTTCGTGGTGCGTCACTCGGCGACCCGGGTGTCGTACTGAGCGAGGTCGAGCGCCATCGCGCCGAGCACGCGTCCCGGCTGGACGTCTATCGGGCGATCCAGGAACGCGACTTCCCGAAGCCGGCCAAGCTGCACGATCGGGAGCTGCATCAGTATCTCGTCCTCCGCGGCGGCATCCGCGCCGAGCAGTCGTTCGTGGACTGGTGTGACGAAGTGATCGAAGCCCTGCGGAAGGAAGACCGATGACCGCGTACCCGCACGTCACCGCACCACTCGACCTCGGCCATATCGTCCTGCCCAACCGCGTGATCATGGGCTCGATGCACACGGGCCTCGAGGATCGGCTCAAGGATCTGCCGAAGCTCGCCGCGTACTTCGCCGAGCGCGCCCGCGGCGGCGTCGGCCTGATGGTGACCGGCGGCTACGCACCGAACCGCACCGGCTGGCTGACTCCGTTCGCCTCCCGGCTGACCACCCACCGCCAGGCCCGCAAGCACCGCGTCCTCACGGACGACGTCCATGCGGAGGGCGGCCGCATCGCGCTGCAGATCCTGCACGCCGGCCGTTACGCCTACCACCCCTTCAGCGTCTCCGCCTCCGCGCTCAAGGCGCCGATCAACCCGTTCAAGCCTCGTGCCCTGTCCGACCGCGGAGTCCGCAAGCAGATCAAGGCGTACGTCGATTGCGCTGCGCTGGCCCGTGAAGCCGGGTACGACGGCGTCGAGATCATGGGCTCGGAGGGGTACTTCATCAATCAGTTCCTCTCCGAGCGCACCAACAAGCGCACCGACCGCTGGGGTGGCAGCCCGGCGAACCGCCGCCGCCTCGCGGTCGAGATCGTCCGCCGGACGCGCGAACGCGTCGGCACCGACTTCTTGATCATCTACCGCCTGTCGATGGCCGATCTGGTCGAAGGTGGTCAGTCCTGGGACGACGTGGTTGCTCTAGGCAAAGAGATCGAAGCGGCCGGCGCGTCGATCATCAACACCGGGATCGGCTGGCACGAGGCACGCGTCCCGACCATCGTCACCTCCGTGCCGCGCGCAGCCTTCACCAGCGTGACCGCCGCCTTCAAGCCGCACGTCAGCATCCCGGTGGTCACCTCGAACCGGATCAATCTCCCGCAGGTCGCCGAAGAGGTGCTCGCCCGCGGCGACGCCGACCTGGTCAGCATGGCGCGGCCGTTCCTGGCCGACCCCGACTGGGTGCTCAAGGCAACGACTGATCGAGCCGACGAGATCAACGTCTGCATCGCTTGTAATCAAGCGTGTCTGGATCATGTGTTCGCCAAGCAGAAGGCGAGCTGCATGGTCAACCCGCGGGCCGGCCGCGAGACGGAGCTGCGGTTGCTGCCGACTCGTCGTACCAAGAACCTCGCGGTGGTCGGCGCCGGGCCGGCCGGATTGGCCGCTGCGGTGACGGCCGCCGAGCGGGGGCACCGGGTCGAGCTGTTCGAGGCGGACGACAAGATCGGCGGACAGTTCGGGATCGCGCGCCAGATCCCTGGTAAGGAAGAGTTCGCCGAGACGATCCGGTACTACCATCGTCGGCTCGAGCTGACCGGCGTCAAGCTGCACCTCGGCCACCGCGCGACCGTCGAGGACCTGGCCGGCTTCGACGAGATCGTGCTCGCGACCGGCGTCGTACCGAGGATCCCGGCCATCCCCGGTATCGATCACCCGAAGGTCCTGTCGTACGCCGAGGTCGTCCGCGACCGTAAGCCCGTCGGAGCCACGGTCGCCGTGGTGGGCGCGGGTGGGATCGGCGTGGATGTCAGTGAGTTCCTGACCACGGAGGCGTCGCCCACGCTCGACCTCGCCGCCTGGAAGGCCGAATGGGGTGTGGCGGATCCGACGGTCGCACGCGCCGGGCTGACCGCGCCGCATCCCGAGCCGTCGCCGCGGCAGGTCTATCTGCTGCAACGCAAGGCCGGGAAGATCGGCGCCGGTCTCGGCAAAACCACCGGATGGGTGCATCGCGCCGCCTTGAAGAACAAGAAGGTCGAGCAACTCCGCGGCGTGAACTACGAACGCATCGACGACGAAGGACTCCACGTCAGCTTCGGCCCGCAGCACGAGAAGGCGCGCGTTCTCGCCGTCGACACGATCGTGATCTGCGCCGGGCAGGAGCCGGTCCGCGACCTCGCCGAGGCCCTGACCCGGACCGGTCGCCCGGTTCACCTGATCGGCGGGGCCGACGTCGCGGCCGAGCTCGATGCCAAGCGCGCCATCGACCAGGCGACCCGGCTGGCCCTCGCGATCTGATCCCGTACTAGTGCGCCCTAGTGCGCGCTGGCTTGTCCCGACTCCGGTAGTGCACCGTGTACGGCGTACGCGCACTAGTGGAGCGAGAGAGGACAGCGATGAAGACAGTGCTGATTTCGGGTGGTGGGATCGCGGGACCGGCGGTCGCGTTCTGGCTGCGGCGGTTCGGGTTCGCGCCGACGGTCGTGGAGATCGCGGCCGGCCCGCGGCCCGGCGGGCAGACCGTCGACCTGCGGGGGATCTCGCGGACCGTGGTCGAGCGGATGGGCCTGATGGCCGCGGTCGCCGACCAGCAGTTGCACGAGCGCGGCCTCGCGTACGTGCGGGCCGATGGCCGTCGCGTCGCGGCCATGGACGTCGAGCTGTTCGACGGCGCCGGACCGGTGGCGGAGATCGAGATTCTCCGGGGTGATCTCGCGGAGATCCTGTCCGGCGCGATCGCCGGCGATGTCGAGTACCTGTACGGCGACACGATCGCGGAGCTCGACCAGGACACGAACGGCGTCGACGTGACCTTCGCGAGCGGGACCCGGCGACGCTTCGACCTCGTGGTCGGGGCGGACGGCGTGCACTCACGGACCCGGCGGCTCGCCTTCGGTCCGGAGGAGCAGTTCGTCCAGCACCTCGGCGGTTACACGTCGTACTTCACCGTCGGTACGCCGGAGCCGTTGGACGACTGGATGAAGGTCTACACCGCGCCCGGCGGTCGTTGGGTCGGCCTGCGACCCGACCACGATGCCCGGTCGGCGAAGGCCCTGCTGAGCTTCCGTTCGCCGGTCATCGACTACGACCGGCGCGACGTCGAAGCGCAGAAGGCCTTGGTCAGCGAGCGATTCAGAGGCCTCGGCTGGCACACCGAGCACATCCTCGCCCAACTACCCGACGCGGACGACTTCTATCTCGACAGCACCAGTCGGGTCGTCGTACCCGAGTGGTCCCGTGGCCGGGTCGTGCTCGCGGGCGACGCCGGATACTGCGGCTCACCGATGGCAGGACACGGTACGGCGCTCGCCCTCGTCGGCGCGTACGTCCTGGCCGGCGAGCTGGCCGCCGCGGACGGCGATCACGTCCGGGCGTTCCCGGCGTACCAGGCCCGTCTGCAGGCGTACGTCGAACAGCGGATGGAGCTTCCACCTGGCGGCCTCAAGATGGCGATGCCGATGACGACCCTGGGCATCCGCTACCGCGACAGTGTCATCCGCCTGATGACCTCACGCCTGTTCGCCGGGCTCCTCGCCAAGATGACGCTGGCCAAACCGGACGCGATCGACCTGCCCGACTACCCGATCAAGCAGGTCAGTTCTTAACGGCGAGGACCGAGGCGATCAGGCGCTGGTAGTCGGTGAGGTCGTCGGGGGCCTCCGGGTTGCGCCACTCGGCGGAGGCGACCAGGCCGGGCTCGAGGATGGTGAAGCCGTCACCGTACAGAGCGAGGATCTGCTCGTCGGTGCGCCAGCGGCCGCGGCCGAGGGAGCTCTGCAGGACCTGCTGCAGCTCGTCGCTGCGCGGATCGTTCTCGCTGCGGAAGTGGCTGATGAAGACGTGGCTGCCGGGCACGATCCGGTCGTACCAGAACCGGACCAGCCCGGCCGGGTCCTCGTCGTCGTTCACGTGGTGCAGCGTCGCGCTGAAGATCACGCCGACCGGCTGGTCGAAGTCGATCAGCCGCTGGGTCTCGGGGTGGTCGACGATCGCCTTCGGGTCGCGCAGGTCGGCCTGGACGACGGCAGTGTTGGCGTTCTCGGCCAGCAGCGCCCGGCCGTGGGCCAGCACGATCGGGTCGTTGTCGACGTACACGACCTTCGCGTCGGGCGCGTACCGCTGGGCGACCTGGTGGACGTTGTCCGCGGTCGGCAGGCCGCTGCCGAGGTCGATGAACTGGCGGACCGGGGTGTTCGTGACCAGCTCGCGGATGGCCCGGATCAGCACCTCGCGGTTGTCGTACGGGATCTGCCGGGACCCGGGGAGGTCGTTGATGAACTTGTCCCCGAACGCGCGGTCGACCGCGAAGTTGTCCTTGCCGCCCAGCAGATAGTCGTACGTGCGCGCGATGCTCGGCTTGTTCACGTCGAACCCTGGGTACGGCGTCGTCTCCGCCTGCTTGTCTGCGTCGGCCATCGCGGCAGTCCTTCCGATCCGGTGTGCCCCAGTGACTCTATGCGACGCCGAAACTACCGCGCTCGCCACCCCGGCCAGTCGTGATCAAGCAACCGCTACTGACCGGTTCCCGGACATCAGTCCAGCGGGGAAACCCAGTCGGGATGGCGGCCGAGGAGACCCAGCAGTTGGTCGAAATCGGAGGCGTCACCTGCGACCTTCACGCTCCGCTCGAAGGCCGCACCCGGACCGCGAGAGGTCTCCGTGTCGGGGATCCGGCGGGCCAGGTCGAGGGCCATCGCAACCATGTCCGGCGGCGGGTCGTACGGGATGTCGACAGCGCGGGCCAGATCCCAGGCGTGCACCACGCAGTCGAGCTGGTGGAAGGTCAGCGCGATCCGGCGCGGGTACGAGCCGAACTCGCGGACCTCCATCAGCCGGTCCAGCGCGCCGCCGTCGGCGAACGCGTCCGCGACCCGCACGTTGGATCGCCGGTACGCCCCTGCCGGGTTGTCGCCCAGGCGACCGCCGTTCCAGGCCGGCGCCGGGGCCGAGCCGTTCAGCGCGGCGGCCGCGAAGCCCTCGTTCTCACTGACGATGTGCCGCAGCAGCCCACGGACGGTCCAGTCCGGGCAGGGGGTGGGAAACCACAGGTGCTCAGGCCTGACTTGCATCACGACTTCCCCGAGCACGGCGCCGGCCCTACGATCCAGATCCCGGATGTCCATCCGCGTCCCTCCCGTCAGCGGCCCCCAGCGAGCATAAGCCTGGGAGGCCGGTTTCGGCAGGAATACAAGGGACAACCCGCACGGGCCGGACCAGGGGTCAGGCGTTGGCGGCAGCCTTGGCGGCCTTCTTGAAGGAGCGGACCTGGCCGAGGGACTCGGCGTCGGTGACGTCCGCGATCGAACGGCGGGAGCCGCGGTCGCCGTACGCACCGGCCACCTCGCGCCACCCCTTCGGCTGGACGCCACGCTGCTTGCCGAGCAAGGCGAGGAAGATCTTGGCCTTCTGCTCGCCGAACCCCGGGAGGGCCTTCAGGCGCTTCAGGACCTCGGCGCCGTCGGGCTTGGGCTTGCCCGCGGTCCAGATGCCGGCGGTGTCGCCGTCGTACGTCTCGATGATGTGCTGCGCGAGCGCGTGCACCCGCCGCGCCATCGATCCGCCGTAGCGGTGGATGGCCGGTGGCGTGACGCTGAGCTCGACGAAGGTGTCCAGGTCGGTCGCGGCGATCTTGCGCAGGTCGAACCCGTCCATCCGGTTCGCGAGCTTCCACGGACCCGAGAACGCGTGCTCCATCGGGTACTGCTGGTCCAGCAACATCCCGACCAGCAGGGCGAACGGGTCGTCGTTCAGCAACTTGTCGGCGTCCGGATTGCCGGTGAGGTGCAGTTCGCGCAGCATGCCCATCATCTTGACACAGCAGCTTGACCCGAATCACCGCTTGGGGACTCGGGTCCGCCAGAGCAGGTAGACGAAGTACGGCGCACCGATCAGCGCGGTGAGCAGGCCGGCCGGGATCTGCGCCGGAGCCAGGACCGTGCGGCCGAGGCTGTCGGCGACGCTGACCAGGATCGCCCCGAGCAGCGCCGCGACCGGCAGGATCCGTCCGTGCCGTCCGCCGACGAGCGCGCGGGCGGCGTGCGGTGCGACCAGGCCGACGAAACCGACCACGCCGATCGCGGAGACCGCCGCGGCCGTGAGCAAGGCGGCGCAGGCGAGTGCGGCCAGGCGAGTCCGTTCCAGGCGTACGCCGAGGATCCGCGGTACGTCGTCATCGAGCGCGAGCAGATCGTGTTCACGCCGGAGGTGGACGAGCAGCGGGGTGAAGACCACCAGCGCGATCGCGACCGGGATGACCTGCGGCAGCGTTCGTCCGTACGTGCTCCCGGAGAGCCAGGTCATCGCGAGGCTGAGGTTCCACGGGTCGGTCGCGACGATCAGCAGCGTGATGATCGCCGACGCCGCGGACGACACCCCGACCCCGATCAGGACCAGTCGATCCGAACTCAGCCCACCCCGCCACGAGACCAGGTAGACGATCGCGAAGGTGGCCAGGGCGGCGATCGCGGCGACGCCGGACAGCAGCCAGATGCTTGCTGATGGCAACAGGATGAGCGTGGCGATCGCGCCGACGCCGGCGCCGCCGGTGATGCCCAGGATGCCGGGCTCGGCGAGCGGATTGCGGCACACGGCCTGCACCGTCGTACCCGCGATGGCCAGGGCGGCGCCGCAGAGTACGGCGGACACGACCCGCGGGAATCGTTGGTCGAGGACGTAGGTGATCGCGCGGCCGGAGCGTCCGTTGATCCAGTTGACGACGTCGCCCGTTCGCAGCAGGGCGTCGCCGGCGAGCATCGCGCCGACGGCGGCGACCGCTAAGCCGAGGACGAGTGCGACCGTGACGATCCACAACGTCCGGCGACTGCGCAAGCCTGAGCCGGCTCCGCCGGGGGTGCGGCTCGGGCCGGTGTCGCGGAAGCGACGTGCCAGCCAGATCAGGACGACGGCGCCGACGACCATGGTCATGATGCCGGTTGGGATTTCCACACCGGCCTGGCCGCCGAAGGCTGCCCGTAGGACGACGTCGGACGCGAGTACGACGAGAACGCCGGCCAGGCCGGAGAGCGGTAGAAGGACTCGGTGGCGCATCAGGCCTGGGACCAGCGGGGCGATCAGACGCACGAGGACGGGGGCGACCAGGCCGACGAAGCCGACCGGGCCGGCGACTGTGACGGCGGCGGCGGACAGGAGGACGGTGGTGAGGGTGATGAGTACGCGCACCCGTCGTACGCTTACTCCGAGCACCGAGGCGGTGTCGTCGCCGAGGGCGAGGATGTCCAGCTTTGATGCCAGGAGCAATGACGCGATGATGCCGAGGGCAACTACCGGCGCCATCTGAGTGACGGCGTGCAGGTCGGTCTGGACCAGCGTGCCTGCGCCCCAGGCGAACGTGCCGATCGTTTCTTCCTTGTACAGCAGGAGCAACAAGGTGGTTACGCCGGCCAGCGCCATCGCGACCGCGGACCCGGCCAGGATCAGCCGGGTCGGACCGGACGATCCGCCGGCGGACAACGCCAGTACGAGAACAGCAGCCGCCAGCCCGCCGAGGAAAGCAACTCCTCCGGCCGGGAGTACGGGCAACGACACCCCGAACGCCGCGACCACCACGACCGCCAGGTACGCCCCTGCATTGACCCCCAACGTGTCGGGCGAGGCGAGCGGGTTACGAGCCAGCGACTGCAGACCAGCACCGGCCACCCCGAGCGCCACGCCAACCAGCACGCCCGCCAACAACCGAGGCAACCGCGAAGCAACCAACACGTTGGCCGCGTTGTCAGACCCCCGCCCAACCACCAACCGCACCAGGTCTCCGGCATCAACCGAAGAAGTCCCCTGCGTCAGATGAACGGCCGAGAGCACCACAATCACGATGCTGGCAACGGCGAATACCCCAGCAACCCGAATTCTTCGTACTGGCTGTTGCTGGAGGGGGACCGCTGACGTGGCGAGCTGGGTCAAGAGGTTACTGCTTGGACTGTGGCGGTGATGAATTGTTCGGTGGACTTGGGGCCTCCGAACATCCAGATGCCGTCGGGGAGGCGGTGGACGTTGTTGTTCTTGACGAAGGGGAGGTTCTTCCAGATCGCGTTGCCGGCCAGGTCGCCGCCGAAGACGTCGCCGCCGTCGTTCTTGTTGACTATGTAGAGGAAGTTGCCGTCCTTGAGTTTGGTGAGGCCTTCGAGGTCGGTCTGCGCGAGGCCGTAGTCCTTGTCACCCGCACCGGTCCAGCCGTTCTTCAGCCCGAGCTCGGCCGTGACCGCGCCGAGCAGCGACCCGGTGGTGTACATCCGGATCGAGATCGTGCTGCCCTGCTTGTACCCGTCGGCCATCGTGAAACCCTCACCGGCCTTGCCCGCGTCCGCGATCTTCTGCTTGCCGTCGGCAACGGCCTGGTCGAAGTCGGCGTTGATCTGCTTGGCCTGGTCGGCCTTGCCGATCGCGGCCCCGATCAACTCGAGGTTCGTCTTCATCTGCGGGATCGCGTTCGCCGCATCCGCCCCGCGAATCACCAGCACCGGCGCAGCCTTCTCGATCTGCGCAACGGTGTTCGCGGCCTCGTCGGTCGTCGTGATCACCAGATCCGGATTCAGCGCCACGATCGCGTCGACGCTCGCTTCGCCGCGGGTCCCGACGTCCTTGACCGACGGATCGAGTTTCGCCGCCGAAACCCAGTTCGTATACCCCTTGGTGTCCGCGACCCCGACCGGCATGACGCCGAGCGTGACGAGGTTCTCGGCCGCACCCCACTCGAGCGCGACAACCTTGGTGGCCGGCGCCTTCAGGTCGACCTTCTTGTTGCGCGCGTCCGTCACCGAAACCGGCTGCGCGGCGGCGTCGACGGCGTCGTTGGATGCGGCGGGTTCGCTGGTACCGCAGGCCGTCAGGCCCAACAGGGCAGCAGCAACCAGAGCGATGGCGGTTCGTCTCATCAGAATGCCTTCAGATAGTCGTGACGCGGGACAGGTGCTTGCCGATCGGCCGAGTGGCGACGAAGCCGGTGACAGGGTCGGTGCCGACCTCGATGGTGATGCCGTAGGTCTCGGTCAGCGCGTCGGCCCGCAGGACCTCCTCCGGCGTCCCGGTCGCACGTACTCGCCCCTGATCGAGTAGTGCGATCCGGTCCGCCACCGCAGCGGCCTGGTTCAGGTCGTGCAGTACGACGCCGACGGCAACCCCGTGCTCGTCGGCGAGCTCACGGATCAGATCGAGGATCTCGATCTGGTACCGCAGGTCGAGGAAGGTGGTCGGCTCGTCGAGCAGCAGTACGCCGGTGTCCTGCGCGAGGCAGGTCGCGAGCCAGACCCGCTGGAGCTCACCACCGGAGAGCTCGTCGACGGCCCGCTCGGCCATCGACGTCACCCCGGTCACCGTCATCGCGTGGTCGATCGCCCGGAGTCCGTCCGGGTCGTCGTTGCGCCAACGGCTCCGATGCGGATGACGCCCGTACCCGACGACGTCACGCACACTCACGCCGTTCGGAGTGGGCCGCGACTGCGACAGGAGCGTGACCTTGCGGGCGAACTCCTTGGCGGACAGGTCGAGCGCGTTCGCACCGTCGGGAAAGGCGATCCGGCCGCCCTCCGCGTGATGCAGCCGCGCGAGCGCCCGCAGGACGGTCGACTTCCCACTACCGTTGGGACCCACCAGCGCGGTGACGCTCGCCGGCTCGATCCGCACCGAGGCGCCGTCCACCACGAGCCGGCCGTGATACCCCAGCCGCAGCTCGTCGCCCGAGAGCCCCACCATCTCCTGCATGGCAGGAGGATAGCCTTACCTAACCTGTCATGTCAGGTCGTACCTAGTGCGCGTACGTCGTATGTGCACTAGGTTGGAGGCGTGGACGAGGCGCCGTACCTGGTGATCGCGGGAGAGATCCGGCGGCGCATTTCCGTCGGCGAGCTGAAGCCGGGAGATCGAGTGCCGTCGACGCGCGCGTTGGTGCGGGACTTCGGGGTCGCGATGGCGACCGCCACGAAGGCGTTGCAGGTGCTGCAGCAGGAGCGCCTGGTGCACGCCAGTCCCGGAGTCGGGACCGTCGTCGGTCCGCCGCCTCGCGACAGCCGGTCGATCAGCACGGTGAAACGGGCGGTACGCGCGGCTCCCGCGGAGGCCGGTCTGGATCTCGACCTGGACGAGATTGTCCGGATGGGGATCGCGATCGCGGATGCCGAGGGGCTCGCGGCCCTGTCGATGCGACGGATCGCGGCCGAGCTCGGCGTCTCCACGATGGGCCTGTACCGCTATGTCGGCGGCAAGGATGCGCTGGTCCTGCAGATGGTCGGCACCGCGATGGGCGACTTCCCGTTGGGTGACCTGCCGGCCGGGTGGCGCGACGCGGTTGCCATGGTGGCCCGGACCGAGTGGGCGGCGTACCGGCAGCACCTCTGGCTGGGGAACGCGGTCACCCTCGGCCGCCCGCAGTTGGTCCCGCAACTCCTCCCGCACACCGACGCCATGTTGAGCGCGCTGCGCGGCCTCGGCCGGAACGACGCTCTGTACGCCGCGATCACCGTCTTCGGCTATGTCCGTGGGGTGGCGCAGGCGCTGGAGGCCGAGGTCCAGGCCGAGCAGGACACCGGGCTGACGAACGACGAATGGGCCGACCGGCAGGGTCCGCAACTCGCCGAGATGATCAGCTCGACGGACCTGGCCGGCTTCCACTGGTTCTTCGCGGAACGGTTCGAGTTCGATCTCGACCTGGACCAACTGTTCGAGTTCGGTCTCGAACTCCTCCTCGACGGCCTGGAAAAACGGCTCGCCCGGCTACGCTGAGTGCTGACCGTCTCGAGGAGGTGCCGTGGATCCCGTGTTCGCTCCGGACGTGCCGGTCGGCGTACGGCGGTTGTACGAGCGCCGGCCCGAGTTGTTCGTCCCCGCGAGTGCTGCCCGCCCGAAGCGATCGACCTCGTGGTCGGAGGCGCCGGGGAGTACGTTCGGCTCGCTGCTCGTGTGGCTCGCGGTCTGTGTCGGCGGATGGGTCCTCGCGCTGATCATCATGGCTGCGACGTTGCCGGCCGAAGTGGTCGCGTGGGTGGCGGTCGCGCTGGCCGGCGTCGCGGTGGTGGCGACCGGGGTGGTTGTGGTGAAGTCCATGATCGAGGATCGCGGGCACAAGGCGGTCCGGCTGCAGCACACGAAGTACCTGCTGGCGGAGGACTTCGACGACGACGCGGTCCGCTTGCTCGGCCGGGCGCAGCGCGCGGTGAAAACGGTGCTTGAGGCAACAGTCACCCGGCGTGGGTTGCTCGACGAGGTGAAGAACGACCTGGTCCTGCCGGAGCAGTTGTGGGATATCGCGCAGGTCCTGCGGGAGCAGACGGTGCTGCGCGCCCGGCAGCGCGAGGTGGCGCGGGGGATGGCGACCGCCGAGCTCGAGGCCGTGCTCGGACCGCAGCGGCGGGCGCTGACCCTGTCGGTGGACGCCATCAAGAACAAGGTCGCCCTGATCGAGCGGTACGCCGAGCGCGTCCGGTCCGCCGACGCCGCCCTCCGCGCCGAAGCCGCCCTGGACGACGGCGACCGCTACATCGAGCTGCTGGCCAAGACCGAACCCGTCGGCGACACCTCGGTCGTCCAGGATTTCACCGACGAGGCCGACGCCCTCCACAACACCCTCACGCGCACGATCAACGCAGCGCGCGACGCCGGCCGCACCCTCGCTCTCCCCGATTAGATCGAGGCCAGCAGGTCCGCTTCTTGCTCGGGGGTGAAGCCGAAGTCGAGCTCCGGAGTGCCGCGGTCCTGGTCCCACGCGAGCAGGTCGGCGACGGTCTGGCGGAAGGGCGTGACGGACATTCCCGCAGCCCGGGCCTTGGCCGGATCGCGGCGGCGCTCGCCCCACTCGGGCTCGGGCTCCATCAGCGGGAACCGCGCCGGCGCGGCATCCCTCGGCACCTGGACAAGCTCGACCGTCGTGCCGGACAGCTCGGCGGCTGTCTCGATCAGTTCGGCGATGGTGCTGAACGGCCCGACCGCGTTGTACGCACCGGACCGGTGATCCGCGATCAGTTGGACCACGAGCCGCCCGACGTCCCGGCTGTCGATGAACTGCAACGGTTGTTCCGGCTTCGTCGGCAGCACGACCCGGCCGCCGGCGGCGCCACGTCGTACCCAGTAGATGACCGTGCTCGCGCCGTCGCCAGGGCCCGTCACCCGGCCGGGACGAATGATCGTCGCGCGGTCGCCGTACCGCTCGAGGACGTCGTCCTCGCAGGCGACCTTGCACGGGCCGTAGGTCTCGTTGGTGAGTACGTCGGCCGCACGCAGCGGCTCCCGGCGCGGCGCGGTCTCGTCGGTCCCCGGCGGCAAGTTGCGCACGTAGACCGCGTGACTCGACACGAACACGTACCGCCCGACCCGGTCCCCGAGCACGTCCATCGCCTCGTCGACCTGCTTGGTCTGATACCCGCTCAGATCGACGACCGCGTCCCACTCGCCGTTCCGCAGCGCGTCGTAGTCGCCGGCATCGCGGTCGCCGACCAGTTGCGTCACCTCGGGCGGCAGATCGGTCCCGCTCTTACCCCGGCTGAACGACGCGACCTCCGCGCCCTGCGTCAGTGCGTCCGCCACGATGGCGCGCCCGACGAATCCGTTCCCACCCAGCATCAGAATCCGCACAACGACCGAACCTAGCCTGGCGCCGACCCGACCGCGACCCTATTAGGCTGACGACCATGACAACCACGGTGATTGTTGCCGGTGGCACCGGCGCGGTGGGGATGGCAGTGACCGCGGAGTTCCTGCGGTCCGGCTGGCGCGTCGTCGTACCGGGCCGGTCCGAGGAGTCCCTGGCCCGGCTCGGCACCGACCCTGCGCTCACCCCGATCATCGCCGACCCGTTCGACCCAGCCGGTACGGCGGATGTCGTTGCGCTCGCCACCTCCGACGAGACCGCGCCCCTGACCGCGCTGGTCAACCTCGTCGGTGGGTTCGCCGCCGGTGCGAGGGTCGACGAGACCCCGATCGAGGAGTTCGAGGACCAACTCCGGATCAACCTGCGTCCGACGTACCTGATGACTCAGGGCGTGCTCCCGCATCTGCTCGCCGCGGGTGGTGGCGCGATTGTCTGTACGTCGAGCGGGTCCGCGCTGCGACCGTTCTCCGGGGCGGCCGGGTACATCACCGCGAAGGCCGGCGTGCTCGCGTTCGCCGACGCGCTGCACGCCGAGTACGCGCGCGACGGCATCCGGGTGAACACGATCATCCCCGGCACCATCGACACCCCCGCCAACCGAGCGGCCCAGCCGAAGGCCGACACCAGCAAGTGGTCCCCGCCGGCCCGGATCGCCACTGTGGTCCGGACCCTGGTCGAGATCGACGGATTCGCGGGAACTCGTCTCGCTGTGTGACAACCGATGGGCCCTGTAACACGTCTGAAGAGGTAGTGGGGCGGGTACCTGACGCACACTGGTAGCTCGGGGAGACGGCGACAGGGGAGCCATGGGGAGAGGTGCGCGGGTCGCGGCCAAGCGACCACGATCGGTGCCGAAGCTGCTGGGGCTGACGCTTCTGGGCGCACTTCTGCCCGGACTCGGACTGATTCTCGGTGGTCGGCGGCGGATCGGTGCGTTCGTCCTCACTCTGTGGCTCGGGTTGGTCGCCCTCGGCGTGTACGTCGGTCTCACCCGGCGTGACCAGGTCCTCGCGGCCGCCGTCGTACCGAGCCGGTTGCTGACGACCTCGGTCGTGATCGGCGCGATGGCGTTCTTCTGGATCGTGGTGATCGTCGCCTCGCACCGGTCGTTGCGTCCGGCAACAGGTGGGGCCGGTGGCCGCGCGGTCGGCGCGGTCCTCGTCGGCGTCCTCTGCTTCTCGATCGCGGCGCCGGCGGCGATCGGCGTACAGAGCGTCCTCGCGCAGCGCACCCTCGTCCAGGACGTGTTCCAGGCCCAGGGTGAGAGCAAGAGCGCGACCCGGCCGACGACGGTCAACGTCAAGGACCCGTGGGAGGACAGGCCGCGGCTCAACCTGCTGCTGCTCGGTGGCGACGACGCGCCCAGCCGGATCGGGGTGCGGACCGACACGGTGATCGTGGCGAGCATCGACACCAAGACCGGTAACACCGCGCTGATCTCGATGCCGCGGCAGCTGACCTTCATGCCCTTCCCGAAGGACTCACCGCTGCACAAGTTCTACCCGAACGGCTTCGGCGAGGAGGGCCTCAGCCTCGAGGGCCGGCTGGAGTGGATGCTGACCGCGATGTACCAGAACATCCCGGACGCGCACCCCGGCATCCTCGGCCCGTCCGACAACGAGGGCGCCGACGTCGTCAAGCAGTCCGTCGGTGAGGCGACCGGGCTGAAGATCGACTACTACCTGCAGGTCAACCTGACCGGCTTCCCGGAGCTGGTCGACGCGCTCGGCGGGCTCACCGTCAACGTCAACGAGCGGGTCGCGATGGGCGGCATCAGCAGCGCACACATCCCGCCGAAGGAGTGGATCGAGCCGGGTCCGGACCAGCACTTGGACGGGCGGCACGCGCTCTGGTTCGCCCGCGGCCGGTACGGCGCCGACGACGACCAGCGCCAGATCCGGCAGCGCTGCGTGATCAAGAGCATGGTCGACGCGGCGGATCCGCAGACGCTGGTGACGAAGTACAAGGCGATCGCGAAGGCCGGGCAGCACCTGCTCCGCACCGACATCCCGCAGGAGCTGCTGCCGGCTTTGGTCCAGCTCGCGCTCAAGGTGAAGTCGGGGACGGTCTCCAACGTCACGCTCGATGTGTCGAAGCTACGGCTGAAGTACCTGCACCCGGACTACGAAGGTCTGGCGGAGACCGTCAAGAAGGCCCTCGAGGCCCCGGCGACTCCGGCGACTCCGAGCACTCCGGTTTCGCCGAAGCCGACCCGGCGGCCGACGACCTCGTCGACGTCCACCACGCCGCCGGCGGGTCCGACCCAGAACCTCGCCGACGCCTGCGCCTACCACCCGGCCGGCGACCAGCCCAACTGACCCGGGCGGCGGGGAAACAGTTTGTCCGAGGGTGTCGATCTGGTGCTTGCTTGCTCGACGTGAGAGTAAGTGATGGACCGAGACGACGAGGAGTCACCGCGATGCGCTTCATGATCATCAACAAGGCGGATGCCGACAGCGAGGCCGGGAAGTTTCCGCCGCCGGAGGTGGGCGAGGGGGTCGGCCAGGTCGTCGAGGACCTGTCCAAGGCCGGCGTACTGCTCTTCGCGGAGGGCGTGCACCGGAGCTCGCTCGGTGCCCGGGTGAGCGTCCAGGACGGTCGGCGTACCGTCACCGATGGTCCGTTCGCCGAGACCAAGGAGCTGGTCGGCGGCATCATCGTCGTCGAGGTCCGCAACCGCGACGAGGCCGTCGAATGGGCCGCCCGCCTGGCCGAGGCCCTCCGCGCCGAGGTCGAGGTCCGCCGAGTCGTCGAGGAAGCCGACTTCAACCCCGACTCCGACCTCTTCAAGAACTAGCCACACACAACCCAGCCGGGACAGTCCCATGGGACATCCGTCTGACCGGTCACCGTCCCCGGCGCCTCACCGCTCCCCGACGGCTGATTGTTGCCGCCTTCGGCGGGGCGCGGATGGTGGATCCGCGGCTCAGGTGATTTGCGCAGAGTCAGTGTCGTGGGGTCGGTCCTCGCGGAGGAACTGTGGTTTGGTCGTGCCTTCGGAGTCACTGTGGTTCGCGGTCTCCGCTGCGTGATCGTGCTAGTCACGGCGGCGTGCGTCAAGGGCGCCTTCGGCGTCGCTGCGCGATCTTCGACCCTTGACCCACACCGCCGTGACCAGGGAAGGACGCAGCTACGCGGATCCCGCGGGGAGCTATGAGCCAGGTGATGTGATCCCGGTTGGTCGGTGTGGGATCGGGGTGGCCTGGTTCGGTTGGTTCGGTGTGGTTGGGTGCGGCAGCCGGTGCACTGGCTGATCCAGGCATGTGTCCGCGCGACCGGGGTTGGGGTGGATATCTTCCCACGTCGGGCACACCATCCTCCCGGGACTCTTCCCTGCAGGGCGAGTCCCGCCACCTGGACAATCCCGGCCACATCTCGAGATTCACCGGCGTCGTGCGTCGAGTCGTGGATCGGGGTCGGCGACACGCGCCAATTCTCGCCGAAATCCACGACTCGCCAAACCCGGCACCAACCACACGCCACACGGGCGAAGGTGTGCGTCGGGCTTCCGGTGAGATGGTTGGGAGGGATGAGGGTGGGTTGCTGTTGAGCTGTTCGTGTTGTTCTATCGGCGGGTGACGGTTGCTGAGGCGCATGGGACGGTTGACGCGGTCTGGCGGATCGAGTCGGCGCGGATCATCGCGGGGGTCGCGCGGATCGTGCGGGACGTCGGGCTGGCCGAGGAGCTGGCGCAGGACGCGTTGGTGGCGGCGCTCGAGCAGTGGCCGGAGTCCGGCGTACCGAAGAATCCTGGTGCCTGGTTGATGGCGATCGCCAAGCGGCGCGCGATCGACCTGATCCGGCGCAAGGACACGTACCAGCGCAAGCTCGCCGAGTTGGGCCACGAGCTCGAGATCGACGGCGAGAGTGTCGAGGACGACGTGGAAGCGATCCTGGAAGACCACATCGAGGACGACCTGCTGCGGCTGGTCTTCACGGCGTGTCATCCGGTGCTCACGATGGACGCCCGGGTCACGCTGACGCTTCGGCTGCTCGGCGGCCTGAAGACCGACGAGATCGCGCGCGCGTTTCTGGCGCCGGAGGCAACGATCGCCCAGCGGATCGTGCGGGCCAAACGCAACCTCGCCAAGGCCAACGTGCAGTTCGAGGTCCCGGCAGGTGACGACCTGCTCGACCGGCTGTCGTCAGTCCTGGAAGTCGTCTACCTGATCTATAACGAGGGGTACGCCGCGACCGCCGGCGACGACTGGATGCGCCCGACCCTCTGCAACGAGGCGATGCGCCTCGGGCGCCTGCTGGCCGAGCTGCTGCCCGACGAGCCCGAGGTGCACGGCCTGCTCGCGTTGATGGAGCTCCAGTCGTCGCGCGCCAACGCCCGCGTCGGCCCCGACGGCGAGCCCGTCCTCCTGCTCGAGCAGGACCGCCGCCGGTGGGACCGCCTGCTGATCCGCCGCGGCCTCGAAGGCCTCGACCGCGCGTGGGCGCTGGAGAAACCACCCGGCCCGTACCTGCTGCAGGCCGCGATCGCCGCCTGCCACGCGCGCGCCGCGGACCCCGACGACACCGACTGGACCCGCATCGCCGGCCTGTACGCCGTCCTCGCCCAGGTCACCCCGTCACCGGTCGTCGAGCTCAACCAGGCCGTCGCGATCTCGATGGCCTTCGGTCCTGAGCGAGGCCTGGAAGCCGTCGACGAACTGGTCGACGACCCGTCGCTCAAGGACTACCACCTCCTCCCGAGCGTCCGCGGAGACCTCCTGTTCAAACTCGGCCGCCTCGACGAAGCCCGCCACGAATTCGAGAAAGCCGCAGCCCTCACCCGCAACGAACGCGAACGAACCCTCCTCCTCGAACGCGCCGCCGCCTGCTAGCAGCAGCACCCGGCTCACTCGGCGGCGATCTCGCGGTTGGTGCGGCCCTGCGCGACCGCGGTCGCGATGGCTCGTTCGCGGTCGGTCACTGTGAGCTGTGGAGGAGGCTTGCCTAGGTCGGTAGGCCGAACCAGCGCTCCAGGGCTTCGGTGAGGCCTTCGTCGTTGCCTGCAGGGGAGGCCCAGGCGACGTAACCGTCGGGACGAATGAGCATCGGGGTTTTGCCGTCGACCTGGCGGAGGCGCTTGTCGTAGCCGGGGCGTCGTACGTTGACCAGGAGGCCTCGGCCGTCCGGGAGTTTGGTTGCCGCAGGCACGAATTTGCCGACGTACGGGTCGCCGGTGCCGGCGTAGTCGATCTCGGTGCCGTTGGACATCCCCAGGAAGTACGCGAGCGCGTCGGGGAGAGCCATCACCTCGCGCATCACGTCGCGGAGAGCCTCCACCTGCGGACCCGGGCGCATCAGCGCGACCTGCGCCCGGGTGTTCCGCAGCACCCACGCCGCGATCGGATGCCGTTCGGAGTGGTACGTGTCCAGCAGTTCGTCGCCGACCAGGCCGCGGGCGACCAGGCCGAGCTTCCAGCCCAGGTTGGCCGCGTCCTGCAGGCCGAGGTTGAGGCCCTGCCCGCCGATCGGCGAGTGCACGTGCGCCGCGTCCCCGGCCAGCAACACTCGGCCGCGGCGATACGTGGTCGCCTGACGGGTGTTGTCGCTGAACCGGAGCCCGCCGTCGAAGCGGGTCACGGTCACGTCCGGGACTCCCGACGTACGGCGGATGCTCGCCTGCATCTCCGCCGCGGTCAGCGGCGCGTGCCGGTCATCCGGACCGCCGGCGAACTCGATCGTCGCGATCTCGCCCGGCAGCATCGAGACCTCCAGCAGACCACCCGGAGCGCGCGGGCTCGACCGCAACGCCGAAGGATCCGCGACCGCGACCGAGGCGACCCGGCCGGTCATGGTCGCGTCGGTGCCGGCGAACTCGATTCCCACGGCTGTCCGTACGACGCTTCGGCCGCCATCGCACCCGACGAGGTAGCGTCCCCGGACCGACGAGCCGTCCGCGAGCGTGGCAACCACGGCCGTGCCCTCGTCGACCACATCGACGACAGCGGTTCCGTCGCGTACGACGACGCCGAGCGAGGTGATCCACTCCGTCAGCACCCGGTCCATCTGGTGGGGTTGGAGCATCGCCCAACGCTGGTCGCTCGGGTCGCCGAGCAGGGGCATGAGGCCGAAGTGCCCGCGGGACCGGCCCTCCTCCAGCAACTTCATCAACGAGTCGACTCGAGCGGCAGCACCCTCGCCACCCTTGGCGGCGATCAGCTCGAACATCTCCCGCTGCGCGGCGAAGATGTCGTCGTCCAGACCGCGTAAGGCGAGTGTCTGCAGGCTCCGCACGTTCATCCCGCGCAGGTGAATGCTCCGCGCTCGCCGTTCGGACGCTGTCGTTGCCTCTAGCACCAATGGCTCGATGCCCGCAAGCTTCAACTCACCGGCCAGCAGCAGCCCTGTCGGCCCACCGCCAACCACGACCACGTCCACGACCGGCTCATCCACGAGCGCAACTTAACCTGACGACGGATCACCCGACCGAAAAGGCCCGGCAGACAGGATCCGCCGGGGGTTTCGTCGGGCTAGCTACTGACTACTCGGAGCAGCCCTTCTACTTCGAACAGGTGTAGATCGTTGCGTTGTCGAGCCACCAGTTGGCTGGGAGGAGGTCGGCGAAGTCCTTGCCGTGCTCCGTCCAGCGGAACTTGAGTTGTTTGCCGGTGAAGTCGGACAGATCGAGCCGGCTGGTTTCCCAGCCGACTTGGCCGCCTTCGCGCTGACCGAGGCGGGCGCCTTCAACGGGGTCGTCGGGCGGATCGAGTGCGCGCGGCCGATCGCGTCGCGCTTCGTGACGACGCCGGCGCCGCCGGCCTTCGGGGTGTCGATGGTGCGGACCTCGGGGCCCCTCACCAGCGGGACCGGCACCGCCGGGTCCGGTGGGGCGCCGTTCGCGGACCCCGGCGCCGCCAGGGTCAGTGCGACTGCACCGGCGGCAAGGCCGGCCAGCCAGGTACGAGCATTCACAGGCTTCCTCCCAGTTCCGTCAGATGCCGGGAACGCAACGAGCCCCCAAGCTCGCTCCCGGCCGGAACGTGCGCCACGCTGCGGCAAACCCGCTGCGGAACACCTTGTGCGGGACACCTGATCCGGCAACCCTGGTGCAGCAAGCGGGGGCGGACGCTTGTGCTGGCTGCACACACTGTCATCCGACGACTGCGGCCCGCGATCTATCTCACAGCCAGGGTCGGAAAACCCCGGAACGACACGGGTTTTCCTCCTCGGCCCGCGACCCTGGTGTCGATTTCCGGAGTCGTCGCTCGACGCAGTGACGAGGCCGCTTGGCCCGCTGAACGAGGAGATCGAGATGAGCAGCACAGTGGCTTCCCAGCACGCAGTGGTTTCCAAGGACGATACGACGATCACGTACGACCGTCGCGGCGATGGACCGGCGCTGGTCCTCGTCGACGGGGCGTTGTGCAGCCGGGCGCAGGGCCCGATGCCCGACCTGGCCGAAGGGCTGGCCGATCGGTTCACGGTCTACAACTACGACCGGCGAGGTCGGGGCGATTCCGGCAACGCGGAGACGTATCAGGTCGAGCGGGAGATCGAGGACCTGGCGGCGGTGATCGAGGCCGCGGGTGGTTCGGCGTACGTCTACGGCTCGTCGTCCGGCGCGGCGCTGGCGCTGCGGGCCGCGGCGGCAGGCGTGGCGATCGAGAAGCTGGTCGCGTTCGAGCCGCCGTACGTCGTCGACGGCAGCCGCAAGCCGATCCCGCGCACGTGGGTCGCGGACCTGGCGGCGCTCGAGCCGGCCGGCGCGGTGAAGTACTTCATGACCAAGGGGATCGGGCTGCCAGGGATCGTGGTGACGATGATGAAGCTCATGCCCGGCTGGAAGGGGATGATCGCCGTCGCCCCCACCCTGTCGTACGACGCGGAGATCGTCGGCGACAACTGCTTCGGTACCCCGATGGATTCGGCGCAGTGGGCCGGTATCGCCTGTCCGGTCCTCGTCGTGAACGGCGGGAAGAGCCCGGGCTGGATGAAGACGTCGACCCGGGTGCTCGCGGACGCGGTGCCGGCCGCCGACCACACCGAGGTGCCAGGCCAGAACCACATGATCAAGACGGCCGCGATCGCTCCGGTCATTGCCGGGTTCTGCCGGTGACGGATCTCCAGGCCATCACAATCGCGCTCGCCCGGCCCCGCTGAGCGGGAACCGGGCGGGCGCGACAGATTGTGATGGTGTGGAGAACCGCTGGGATCAGGCGCCGGCGATCAGGCCGGCCCCGCCCGCGCGGGCAGCGTCGAAGCGCGCCTGGGCGTCGGCCCAGTTGACGACGTTCCACCACGCCTTCACGTAGTCGGGCTTCACGTTCTTGTACTGCAGGTAGAACGCGTGCTCCCACATGTCCAGCATGGCGATCGGGGTCTGTCCGGCCGGCAGGTTGCCCTGCTGGTCGTACAGCTGGTGGATCAGCAACTGCTCGCCGAGCCCGTCCCAGCCCAGGATGGCCCAGCCGGAGCCCTGGATCGTGGTGGCGCTGGCGGTGAAGTTGGCCTGGAAGGCGTCGAACGAACCGAAGGACTCGTCGATCGCGGCGCCGAGCTCGCCGTCCGGCTTGTCGCCGCCGTCCGGGGACAGGTTCTTCCAGAAGATCGAGTGGTTGACGTGGCCGCCCAGGTTGAAGGCGAGCGTCTTCTCCAGCCCGACGATCGAGCCGAAGTCGCCCTTCTCGCGCGCCTCGGCCAGCTTGTCGAGGGTGTCGTTCAGGGCCTTCACGTAGGTCGCGTGGTGCTTGTCGTGGTGCAGCTCCATGATCTCGCCAGCGATGCTCGGCGCAAGGGCGCTGTAGTCGTAGGGGAGGTCGGGAAGCGTGTACGTGGTCAACTCTGCTCCTTCGTCGGGGCCCCGCGGGGGCCGGTATCACCGATGTCCTGGTTCAGCCACCAGCTTGAAACTTCAACCAGGGTTGAGGTCAAGGCGCCACGCGGGACAGCCGCCCCGCCCGGCACCTCCGGCCAGTGCCCGCTTCGACCGCCGCTCACACGGCGTACCGACCGGACCCCTCCAGCTTCACATACTGTCCCGCGGAACCCACGGCGGAGTCTCACTTGACCGCAAGTACCAGCTTCCCGCGGGTCCGGCCGCTCTCCAGCCGACGGTGCGCGGCGGCCGCGTCGGCGAGCGCAAAGACCTCCTCGACCTCGACCCGGACCGCTCCGCTCTCGATCAGTGCGGCGATCTCGGCGAGCGCGTGGCCGTCGGGCTCAACCAGGTACGACGCCACCCGCACGCCGGACTCCTTGGCCTTGGCGAGCAGTTCCGGCGAGGTCCCGGACGGTACGGCGACAATCAGGCCGCCCGGCCTGGTGACGGCCACAGACTGCGCCAGCGTGGTCTCGCTGCCGATCAGCTCCACGACGACGTCAATGTCCTTGGCCACCTCGGCAATGTCCGCGGAGTGGTAGTCGATCACCTCGTCCGCGCCGAGTCCGCGCAGCCAGTCGTGCTTACCGGCACTCGCCGTACCGATGACGTATGCGCCGAGCTGCTTGGCGAACTGGACGGCCAGGTGCCCGACCCCGCCCGCGGCCGCGTGGACGAGCACTCGCTGGCCCTCCTGCACGTCGGCCAGCACGGTCAGGATCTGGTACGCCGTGAGCCCGGCCAGCGGGACGGCCGCAGCCTCGGTGTGGCTGAGGTTGGATGGCTTGCGGGCGAAGTGACGCGAAGGCGCGGTGACGTACTCCGCGTACGCCGACGCGGCGCGCGGGAACCACGGCATCCCGTAGACCTCGTCGCCGACCGCGAGCGTGTGCACGCCGTGCCCGACCTCCTCGACGACGCCGGAGACGTCCCAGCCGAGGATGAACGGCGGCCCGCCGAGGATGCCGGCCATACCGGAGCCGGCTCGCGTCTTCGCGTCGACCGGGTTGATCCCGGCCGCGTGAACTCGGACCAGGACCTCGGTCGGGAGTGGCGTGGGACGGTCGGCCTCGATCAGGTGCAGGACCTCGGGGCCGCCGTAGCTGTCTTGACTGATGGCTCTCATGGCTCGGAAGCTATCGCAGGGGAGGTAGTATCCCGCAAGGACCACTACTACCTAATGGGAAGTACGGACGATGGCGACCACCTGTTTGACCGGCATGCACGACAAGCACGACGTGTACGCCTCGCAATGCCCGTGCCGGGATGTCCTCGACCTGCTCGCGAACAAGTGGGCCGCCCTCGCGATCGGTGCGCTGGAGGACGGCCCGTTGCGGTTCGGCGAGCTGCAGCGGCGGCTGCAAGGGGTCAGCCCGAAGGTGCTGACCCAGACGTTGCGCCGGCTCGAGGACAACGGCTTCCTGCATCGGGAGATCTACCCGGCCGTGCCGTTGCACGTCGAATACTCGCTGACCGAGCTCGGCCACAGCGTCTCCCAGCCGCTCGCAGCCCTACGCACCTGGGTCGAGACCCACCTCGACGAGCTCAGCGCCTAGCGCCTTCGCGAACTCCGCCGGCTGCTCGGGCCTACTCCATAAGCGGCTCCTGGTCCGATGGACACTCGGCGAGGAAATTCATGGTTCGTTCTTGCTCGGCGGCTGTGCCGATCGGCGCGAGCATCAGGTCGGTGATGCCGGTGTCGCGCAACTGGTCGAACCGCTTGGCGATCGCGTCTTCGGCACCGACGAGCAGTACGTCGGCCGGTCCGGTCGCGCCCTCGCGATCGAGCATTGCGCGGTACTCCGGCACCTGGCCGGCCATCGCGAAGTCGGTCGCGAACCGCCCGCGTACGGCGTCCTCCTCGGCGGTCACGCACACCGCGAACCCGGCCACGATCCGCGGGGGAGTGTCCGCCGCCTTCGTGATGGCAGGGACGACGTGATCAGCCAGAGTGCGAGGGCCGGTCATCCAGGTGATAGTTCCGTCGGCGAGCTCGCCCGCCACCCGCAGCATCGCGGGCCCGAGCGCGGCGACCAGGACCGGCGGCGCCGCAGCGCCTTCGACGCTGACTGATCCAACCGCGGTCAGCGTGTCGCCGTGATGGTCGACGGACTCTCCGCGCAGCAAGGGCCGCAGCACTTCCAGGTACTCGCGGAGCCGTCGGGCCGGCCGGTCCGTGGGCAGCCCGTACATCGTGTCGACCATCCGCGCGATCCCCGCCCCGATCCCCAGAATCAAACGATTGCCAGTCGCTGCCTGGACGGTCAAGGCCTGACTGGCGAGCACCAACGGATGCCGTTGCGGGAACGGCACTACCGCCGTGCCGAGCTCGGAAGATCCCGGGCCCGCTACAGCGAGCGTGGTGAGGGCGTCGACGTTCGGTCCCTGCGAGATCCAGGCCGTGCGCTCTGTCGCCCGGAGCTGCTCGGCGATCACACCGAGGGTGCGTTGTCCGCGCACGTCGCCGTACGCGAGTCCGATCTGCATCCAAGCCTCCAGTGGTAAACGGGGTGGTCCCCCAGTTATGCCTTGCTACGATATGGGGGACCACCCCAGTTAGCAAGAGAGTTGATCATGCGAGCCGACGCGCAGCGGAACTACGACCGCTTGGTCGCGGTCGCCGCGGAGGTCGTCGGTGAGCAGGGCGCCGACGCCTCGCTGGAGGAGATCTCGCGCCGGGCCGGCGTCGGTTCGGCCACGCTGCACCGCCACTTCGGCGGCCGGGGTGCGTTGCTCGAGGCGGTGTTCCGGAACAGCATCGACACCGTCTGCCGTCAGGCCGAAGAGCTGCAGGCTCATCCAGAACCCCTGCAGGCGTTGACGATCTGGCTGCACGGCATGGTTGCCCACATCACCAGCACCCGCGGTCTGGGGCCGGCTCTGGTGATGAGTGCCGAGCGAGGCTCGGAGTGTCACGAGCGCATCCTCGCCGCCGGCGGCAGCCTCCTCGACCGGGCTCAGGTCCGCGACGACATCACGATCGACGAGCTGCTGAAACTCGTCAACGGCATCTCACTGGCCAGCGGCCAGGACACCACCCAGGCCGACCGTCTCCTCGACCTGGCAATCCAGGGGATAGCACCCGGTCCTAGCTAATAGACTTCGTGGTCTAAACCCTCCGAACGATGGCTTGAGGTTTGTTGTGCTCACCATGCAGGACGCGCTGATCGCGCTGACGAAGTACTGGACCGATCGGGGCTGCATGATCGTGCAGCCGTTCAACACCGAGGTCGGTGCCGGGACGCTGAACCCCGCGACGATCCTGCGCGTGCTCGGTCCCGAGCCGTGGCGGGTCGCGTACGTCGAGCCGAGTGTGCGGCCCGACGACAGCCGCTACGGCGAGAACCCGAACCGCCTGCAGACCCACACCCAGTTCCAGGTGGTGCTCAAGCCGGACCCGGGCAACCCGCAGGAGCTGTTCCTGTCCAGCCTCGAGGCGCTCGGCGTCGACATCCACGCCCATGACGTCCGGTTCGTCGAGGACAACTGGGCGAACCCGGCGACCGGTTCCTGGGGTCTGGGCTGGGAGGTGTGGCTGGACGGTCTGGAGATCACCCAGTTCACGTACTTCCAGCAAGCCGGCGGCATGACGGTGGACCCGGTGTCGGTCGAGATCACCTACGGCATCGAGCGGATCATGATGGCGCTGCAGGGCGTCTCGCACTTCAAGGACATCGCTTACGCGCCAGGGATCTCGTACGGCGAAGCATTCGGCCAGGCCGAGTACGAAATGAGCCGCTACTACCTGGACGATGCCGATGTCGAGTCGCAGAAGCGCCTGTTCGAGGAGTACGCGAACGAGGCCCGCCGGATGATCGACGACCGCCTCCCGGTGCCCGCGCACATCCAGGTGCTGCGCTGCTCGCACACGTTCAATGTGCTCGACGCCCGCGGTGCCGTGAGTACGACGGAACGCGCCAAGGCCTTCGGCCGGATGAGGACCCTGGCCCGCGAGGTCTCGCGGCTGTGGGCCGAACGGCGCGAAGAGCTGAAGTACCCACTCGGGATGGCAGAGCTGCCGCCGGCCGCGCCCCAGCCGACCGAGTTCCCGGCGATCAGCGGGACCCGGCAGCTGACCTTCGAGATCGGTACCGAAGAGATGCCGCCGTCCGAGGTCACCAAGACGGCCGAGGCCGTTCGCGCGGCCCTGACGGAGAAACTCGCCGCGACCAGGCTGGGCCATGGCGACATCACGACGTACGCAACACCTCGTCGCGTGGTCGCGTTCGTCGCCGGCGTCCAGGCCGGCGAGCCGGACGCGGAGCGAGTGGTGCGTGGCCCGCGCAAGGCGGCCGCGTACGACGGCGACGGCAACCTCACCAAGGCCGCCGCCGGGTTCGCGCGTGGTCAGGGTGTCGAGGGCGGTGAGCTGCACACGCTCGAGGTCGACGGCGTCGAGTACGTCGCGGTCACCAAGCCGGACCCGGGTCGTGGTGCGGCCGAGGTCCTGAGCGGCGTCCTGAGCGAGATCGTCAGCGGCCTGCGGTCGGACAAGAACATGCGCTGGAACGACGCCAAGCTGTCGTTCACCCGGCCGGTTCGCTGGCTGGTCGCACTGCTCGGCGACGAGATCGTCCCGGTCTCGGTGTCGTCGCTCGCCGCCGGCCGGACCACGCGGGTCCACCGGACGGCCGCGCCGCCGCAGGTCGAGGTCGCCTCCGCCGAGGGGTACCTGGATCTGCTCCGGATCCACGGCATCGAGGCCGATCCGGCGCGTCGCCGCGACGCCATCGTCACGACGTCGCGGCAGCTCGCGACCGATGCCGGCGGCACCATCGACTTCGAGGGCGAGGCCGCTCTGGTCGACCAGATCGTCAACCTGGTCGAGGAACCGACCGCGATCCTCGGTCACTTCTCGGCCGACTACCTCGACCTGCCGAGCGAGATCCTCACCACGGTGATGCGCAAGCACCAGCGGTACCTGCCGGTCCGCGATGCCGCGGGCAAGTTGCTTCCACACTTTGTTGCCGTCGCCAACGGTTCGGTCGAGGAAGACGTCGTCCGCAGTGGAAACGAGGCGGTCCTGCGGGCGCGCTACGAGGACGCCGCGTTCTTCTGGCGGGCCGACCTGGAGACCTCGCTCGAGGACATGAAGGGCGAGCTGGACAAGCTCGCCTTCGAGGAGAAGCTCGGGTCGATGGCGGACCGCGCGGGCCGGATCGGGCGGATCGCGCTTGCGCTGGCTCCGGTCGTCGAGCTGGGCGAGGACGACCTGACCACGCTGCGTCGGGCTGCGGAGCTGGCGAAGTTCGACCTCGGTTCGCAGATGGTGGTCGAGCTGACCAGCCTGGCGGGCACGATGGCCCGTGAGTACGCGCGTCGGGCCGGTGAGACCGAGGCCGTCGCGCAGGCCTTGTACGACATGGAGTTGCCGCGTTCGGCCGGTGATCCGGTGCCGTCGACGACGCCGGGTGCCCTGCTGGCGTTGGCGGATCGCTTCGACTTGCTGGCCGGTCTCTTCGGCATCGGCGCGAAGCCGACCGGTAGCTCGGACCCGTTCGCGCTGCGTCGCGCGGCCGCCGGTGTGGTGGCGATTCTGCGCGAACACCCGGAGCTACGGGCGATCACGCTGCCCGTCGGTCTGCAGGCCGCCGCCGCGGAGATCGGTGCCCAGGGCATCGACGTACCGGCTGAGTCTCTGGACGAGGTCGCCGAGTTCACCGTACGGCGGTACGAGCAGCAGCTGCTCGACCGTGGTGACGACCACCTGCAGGTCGCCGCAGTGTTGCCGTTGGCAACAGCCCCCGCGGTCGCCGATGAGACTCTGAAAACCTTGCAGGGCTTGGTGGGCAACCCCGACTTCGCCGAGCTGGTCGCCGTTCTCCAACGCGTCCGCCGGATCGTCCCCGAGGGCACTGATCCGTCGTACGACCCGAGCAAGCTCACTGAGCCCGCCGAGGTGGTCCTGCACGAAGCCGTCCAGAAGGTGGGCCAAGCTCCCGCCGACCTGGCCGACTTCGTCAGCGCCGCGACAGTCCTGGTCGAGCCGGTCACCACGTTCTTCGACGAGATCCTGGTGATGGCCAAGGAGCCGGAGGTCCGGGCCGCTCGCTTGGGGCTGCTGGCCACCATCAGCCAACTGGCTGCTCCGGTCCTGGACTGGCAGGCGCTCGGGTCCAGCCTGTCGGCCTGATGCTGACGCCTACGGAGGTTGCCGAGCGGTCGGAGGAGTTTGCGCCGCGGTTGCGAGCGCATCTGCCGCCGACGCCGCTCGTGCGGTACGGCGCGCTGAGCGACGAGGTCGGCGCGGCGGTGCTCGTGAAGAGCGAGCACCTCCAGCGGACCGGATCGTTCAAGGCGCGCGGGGCGATGGCGAAGGTTCTGACGCTTACGGACGAGCAGCGGCAGGCCGGGGTCGTCACGGCCTCGACCGGGAACCACGGCCTCGGCGTCGGCAACGCGCTCGCGACGCTGGGTGGGCACGGGATCGTCTACCTGCCCGAGAACGCGTCGCCGAGCAAGGTCGCCGCGTTGCGCCGGCTCGGGCTGGAGATACGGGCTGAGGGCAACGATTCCGGCGTCCTCGAACCGAAGGCGCGGGCCTATGCGGCCGAGCACGGCCTGACGTTCGTGTCGCCGTACAACGACGCGGATGTCGTTGCAGGACAGGGCACCACGGCCGTGGAGATCCTCGAGCAGCTGGGCGGTTCGCCGCTCGACGCGGTGGTGGTTGCCGTTGGCGGCGGCGAACTGATCAGCGGTGTCGCCGCCGTGCTCAAGAAGCACCTGCCCGGGATCACGGTGTACGGCGCCCAGCCCGCCGTCGACGACGCGATGGCCGCGTCGGTCCGCGCGGGGGCGATCGTCCAGATCAATGCATCGACGACACTCTCCGACGGCACGGCGGGAAGTGTCGAGCCAGGGAGTATCACCTTCGACCTGTGCAGCGAGCTGGTCGACGAGTGGGTGCTGGTCAGTGAGGACTCGATCCGGTCCGCGCTCCGGCTGGTGATCGACACCGAACACCAGTTGATCGAGGGTTCGGCCGCCCTCGCGTTCGCGGCCGCGCGTGATCGTCGTACCGAGCTGGCCGGCCGGCGGGTCGCCGTCGTGTCGTGCGGCGGCAACATCTCCTCGAGCACGCTGGTGGCGGCGCTTGCGTGAGTTAGTTGTTCTGGGCACCGGAAGTCAGGTGCCGTCCAGGGAACGCACGCAGAACGGGTACTTCCTGCGCTGGGACGACGAGGGCTTCCTCTTCGACCCGGGCGAGGGCACCCAACGGCAGATGCTGTACGCCGGGATCGCGGCCGGTGCGATCACCCGGCTGTGCGTGACCCACTTCCACGGCGACCACTGTCTCGGCGTACCGGGGATTGTGCAGCGGATGTCGCTGGACGACGTACCGCATCCTGTTCGTGCGCACTATCCGGCGTCCGGGCAGACCTACTTCACCCGCTTGCGATACGCCGCGTCCTTCTTCGAACGGGCCGAGCTCCTCGAAGAGCCGGTCGAGGACGACGGTCTGCTCTCGGTGGGCTCGTTCGGACAGCTGTGGGCTCGGCGGCTCGAACACTCGGTGGAGTCCTTCGGATACCAGTTGATCGAGCCCGACGGTCGCCGCATGCTCCCGGCCGAGCTCGCGGCGTACGGCGTCAGTGGGCCGGACGTCGGCCGGTTGCAGCACGCGGGATCGCTGGTCGTGGACGGTCGTACGGTCCGGATCGAGGACGTCAGCGAACCGCGGCCGGGTCAGCGGTTCGCGTTCATCATGGACACCCGACTCTGCGACAACGTCCTGCGTCTGGCCGCTGACGCGGACCTTCTGGTGATCGAGTCGACGTACCTGTCGTCGGAGACCGAGCTGGCCCGCCGGTTCGGGCACCTGACCGCTCGCCAGGCCGCGCGGGTCGCGGCCGAGTGTGGGGTGCGGAAGCTCGTGCTGACCCACTTCTCGCAGCGCTACCTGGAGCCTGAGCGGTTCCACGAGGAGGCCGCCGCCGAGTTCTCCGGCGAGATCGTGGTCGCCTCGGATCTGAGCCGTACACCTGTCCCGTCCCGCCGCTAGCCGGATTTCCGCAGCAGTCCGGGGAAATTCGGCCCTGGCGCCGATGTCGGCCGACCGAGGGCTGGGTGAACAGTGAATGACCAGCGGCTCATGAGTGCTCAACTACCGCGACGGCGGATTAGCATTCTCGGCGAATGGAAATTGCCGATCATCAGGAGCAACCTCTCGTGCGCACTCCCCGTCGCCTGCCGGCGGCCATCGCACTGGTTGGTGTCGGCGCGGTGGTGGCGGTAGCCGTCTGGCGGCCCTGGGAGGGTTCGGCCAGCGCGGCCGGTAGTCCGTCCGAGATCACCGTGTCGCGCAGCCAATGCGGTCAGGGCTGGACCGACGCGAAGACCGGTCGGCAGACGCTCACCCTGCACAACACCGGTGATGCGGCCTCCGAGGTCGACCTCGTCGAGGTCGGCAGCAACAAGGTGTACGGCGAGGTCGAGGGTCTGGGCCCGAACACGAGCGCACCGATGGACGTGCAACTCGGCGCCGGCCGCTACGCGATCCGTTGCCTGATCGAAGACACCGACGCGATCACGGGTCCGACAGTCACCGTGGCGGGCGACGCGAAGGGTGGTCCGGCCGCGGTTGTAGTGACCAAGAACGAGATGCTCCCGCTGGTCAAGCAGTACGAGGCCGCGGTCGCCGGCGGGGTCGCCGACCTCGCAACCAAGACGGACAAGCTGCGCGCGGACGTGGACACGGGTGACCTGAAGGCGGCGAGGACGGACTGGTTGGCCGCGCACCTGGCGTACAACTCGCTCGGCGCGGCCTACGACGCGTTCGGCGACTTCGCCGACAAGATCGACGGATCCGCCGGCTTCCACCCGCTCGAAAAGGGCCTGTGGCACAACGCTTCCGCTGCCGGCCTGAAGCCGATCGCCGACCAGTTGGCCGCCGACGTCCACGGCCTGCAGAAGGATCTGCCGAACGAGCAGGTGGATCCCAACGACCTCGGGCTGCGCGCCCACGAAATCATGGAGAACGCGCTCCAGTTCGAGCTCACCGGCGAGAACGACCAGGGCAGCGGCACATCGCTGAACACCACGCTGGCGAACCTGAACGGTACGGCGAAGGTGCTGGCCATCCTGAATCCCGTGCTCAAGCCGCGGTACCCGGAGTTGCCCCAGGTGCAGAAGTCGGAAGACCGGGTCCGCGCGCTGCTGACCGCGCACCTGAACACCCCGGTCGGCCAGCTCGACCAGGCCACCCGTGAACACCTGAACGGCGCGGTCGGCGAGTTGCTGGAGCAGCTCGCCCCTGTCGCCGCAATCTGCGAAGTTCGGAGAAGCTGATGACCGACGTAGGACGCCGGTCCTTCTTGCGGGGCGCGATCGTCGGCGCCGGCGCGGCGGCCGTGACCGGTCTCTCGGTGTCCGCCGAGGCCGATGCGTCGACCACCACGTCGGTGGAGTTCCACGGCGTACACCAGGCCGGAATCGAGAACGATCCACAGAAGCAGGCGATCTTCGCGTCGTTCGATGTGATCGCGGCCGACAAGGCCGAGCTCACCGAGCTGCTGAAGACCCTGACCGACCGGGCTCGGCTGCTGACCGCGGGGGGCGCGCTCCCGCCACTCGGGATCACGGCCCCGCCCGCGGACTCCGGCGTACTCGGTCCGGACATGCCGGGCGACGACCTCACGGTCACCGTTGGGGTGGGGGCCTCGCTGTTCGACGGGCGTTACGGCCTGAAGGACAAGAAGCCCGCCAAGCTGACGCCGATGAAGGAGTTCCCCAACGACAGCCTGGACGAGAGCCAGTGCCACGGGGATCTGAGCCTGCAGTTATGTGCGACGGAGCCGGACACCGTGCTGCACGCGCTGCGCGACATCGCCCGGCACACGCGCGGCGCCATGCAGCTGCGGTGGCGCGTCGACGGTTTCCAGAGTCCGCCGCGGCCGTCCGGCACGCAGCGCAACCTGATGGGGTTCAAGGACGGCACCGTCAAACCGGCCACCTCCGATCACGACAAGCTCGTGTGGGTGGTCAAGGGCAACGGCGAGCCGGCCTGGACCGAGGGCGGCAGCTACCAGGTGCTGCGCCAGATCCGGATGCTGGTCGAGTTCTGGGACCGGGTGTCGGTCGGTGAGCAGGAGAACATGTTCGGCCGGCGGCGGGACTCCGGTGCGCCGCTGGACGGCAACCACGAGACCGATCTGCCGGACTATCCGGCCGATCCGACCGGCAACGCGGTCCCGTTGACCAGCCACATCCGGATGGCCAACCCCCGAACGGCGCAGACGGCGTCCAGCCAGTTCCTGCGCCGCGGTTACAACTACGACAAGGGGACCGACTCGGTCGGGAACCTGGACATGGGCCTGGTGTTCTGCGCGTACCAGCAGGACATCGCCCGGCAGTTCGAAGCCGTACAGACCAGGCTGATCGACGAGCCTCTCGTCGACTACATCCGGCCGGTCGGTGGCGGTTACTTCTTCGTGCTTCCCGGTGTACGGGACGGCAACGACCACTTCGGGCGGTCGTTGCTCGCATGAGTTACTCAGGAGGGAAAGGCATGCGTGCAAGAGTCCGTGTCATGACCACCGTCACGGTGGCCGTGGCAGCGACGAGCTTGTTGCTGGCTGGCTGCAGCGGCGGCACCAACACCCATCAGGTGGCCGAGGTCGGGTATTCGTACCCGACGGTCCACCCGTCCACGCCGATCCAGCATGTGGTGGTCATCTTCGGCGAGAACATCTCGTTCGACCACTACTTCGGCACGTACCCGAACGCCACCAACGCGGACGGCACGCCGTTCAAGGCCGCCCGGCACACGCCCAAGGTGAACGGGCTGTCCAAGCAGCTGCTGACGAACAACCCGAACGCATACAACCCGAAGCGGCTGGCGCCGTCGCAGGCGCTGACCTGCGACCAGAACCACGGCTACGGTCCGGAGCAGAAGGCTGCCAACGGCGGCAAGAACGACAAGTTCGTCGAGAACACCGAGACGAACAAGTGCACCGGGCAGCCGGTCCTGTTCGGTGAGCCCGGCCTGGTGATGGACTACTACGACGGCAACACTGTCACCGCGATGTGGAACTACGCCCAGCACTACTCGTTGAACGACAACTCGTTCGACACGGTGTACGGCCCGTCCACCCCGGGCGCGCTGAACCTGATCTCCGGGCAGACCCACGGCGGCCAGGCCGTCAACCCGACGACCGGCCAGCCCACCACGGACGCGTACGCCGTTCAGTCGCCGGACAAGGACGGGATCGGCACTATCACCAACGACCCCGACCCGTACTACGACGACTGCTCGAACAACAACGGCAAGGCGACCAACAACCTGGCCGTCATGCACGGGCAGAACATCGGTGACCTGCTGAACGAGCGCCACGTCACCTGGGGCTGGTTCCAGGGTGGCTTCAAGCCGACCAGCACCGCCAACGGCAAGGCCGTCTGCGGCGCAACGCACACCAACATCGGCGGCATCGCGGCAACGGACTACAGCCCGCACCACTCGCCGTTCCAGTACTACAAGTCGACCTCGAACCCGAAGCACCTGCCGCCGAGCTCGGTGAAGGCGATCGGGTACACCGACCAGGCCAACCACCAGTACGACACCTCGGACTTCGACGCGGCCGTCGCGGCGAACAACCTGCCGTCGGTCAGCTTCCTGAAGGCCGGCGAGTACCAGGACGGTCACGCCGGTTACTCCGACCCGCTGGACGAGCAGGCCTTCATCGTCAAGGAGATCAACCAGCTGCAGAAGTCGAAGGAGTGGTCCTCGACGGCGGTCGTCCTGGCCTACGACGACTCCGACGGCTGGTACGACCACGCGAAGTCGCCGATGATCAACGGCTCCCAGGACCCGGCGCTCGACCAGGCCGCGGCCTGCGGCAAGGCTCCGGTCTCCGGTGGCTACGCGGACCGCTGTGGCTTCGGTCCGCGCCTGCCGCTGCTGGTGGTCTCGCCGTACGCGAAGACCAACCACGTCGACCACGCTCTGACCGACCAGTCCTCGGTGCTGAAGTTCATCGAGGACAACTGGCGGACCGGGCGGATCGGTGACCACTCGTTCGACGCACGCGCCGGCAGTCTGAACAGCATGTTCAACTTCTGGCAGCGGCCGAGCAAGAGCAAGCTGATCCTGGACCCGAAGACCGGGGCCGTCGTCAGCCATTCCTGACCAGTAAGAGTTAGCCGACGCCCTGGTCGACGAGAAAATCGTCGATCAGGGCGTTGACTTCTTTCGGGGACTCGAGCGCCGCGAGATGGGCCGACTGCTCGAGTACGACGAAGCGCGCGCCGGGGATCGAGTCCGCCATCTCCTCGGTTTCGGCCACCGGGAACGTCCGGTCCTCCGCGCCGGCGACCACGAGCACCGGCGTACGGATCTGTCCGAACAGCTCTCGTTGGTCGGGCCGGCGGGGGACCACGCTGGTGACCGCGTGGCGGCCGGAGCCGATGTTCACACGACCGGCCAGGTCGTTGACGATGGCAACGACATCGGGCCGCTCGCGGGTGCTGGTCGGGCCGAGGAAGGCATCGCGGACGGGATTCCGGAGCGGTCCGCGGATCCCGCCGAGTAGTTGAGCCGTCCGGGTGAGTACGCCGTACTCGAGCTTCTGGCGCAGGCCTGCCGGTGATGCGGTCGCATTCATCAGTACGGCGATGCCGGTCCGGTCGGGGTGGAGGGCGGCGAACGTGCCGCCGATCATGCCGCCCCAACTGTTGCCGATGACATGGACCTGCTCGACGCCGAGCTCGTCGATGATCGCTCGGATCACCTCGGCGCATTGCTCGAAGGTGAACGGCCCCTCGAGTGCCGAGCTGCCGCCGTGCCCGGGCGGATCCACGAGCACGACCTGGAACCGGTCGACGAAATGCGCGGCCTGTCCGGCCCACAACGTGCCGTCCATCAGCAGACTCGGCCAGAACAACATCGCCGGCCCGTCACCCCCGACACGCAGCCGGATCCGGCCCAGCACGGTCTCGACGTACCGATCCTTCACCCCGGTCAGCGGCATGACAGAACGCTACCGCTCACCCCGACGGAACCGAGTCAGCCAGGCGCGTCGCCAACTCCTGCACGTGCGCGATCAGCTCGGGCGGGGACTGGATCTCGAAGGGGCGGCCGATCAGCCCGATATAGAGGGCGAGCTGGTCGAGAGTGTTGCCGCCGGTCTCGACCAGCGTCGTCGATGCGTCGACCGGAGTCACCGTCGCGACGTTGGAGCCGAACTTGTCCGTGACCTCCTCGAGCGACGCGTGGACCAGCACCCGTGCCTGGTAGCGGTACGCGCCGGACGCGATGCCGCGCTCGGTCCGGTCCAGCTCGGGTACGTCGCGGGGAGTGAAGCGTGGCCCGGTCGGGATGCGCGGCTCCAGCCGGTCGAGACGGAACGTGCGCCAGTCGGCGCGGTCGAGATCCCAGGCGACCAGGTACCAGCGGCGGCCCATGTGGACCAGGCGATGCGGCTCCGTCGTACGGGTCGTCGCCGTACCGTCGTGGTTGCGATAGTCAAAGCGCAGGCGTTGGTGGTCGCGCGACGCCGCGGCGACTGCGAGGAGCACATCCGGTTGCACCGACGGTCCGCCGCCAGGGGTGACGGCGACGTCCTGGAGGAGCTTCACCCGGTATCGCAGCCGGGACGGCAGGATCTGTTCGAGTTTGGTCAGCGCGCGGACCGACGATTCCTCGATCCCGGCCACACTCCCGGTCGCAGCCGCGCGCAGTCCGACGGCGACGGCGATCGCCTCTTCGTCGTCGAGCAGCAAGGGCGGAAGCGCGGCTCCGGCGCCGAGGCGGTAACCGGAGACACCCGGTACGGCGTCGACCGGGTAGCCGAGGGTGCGGAGCTTCTCGACGTCGCGACGGACCGTACGCACCCCGACGCCGAGCTCGGTGGCGAGCGCGGCGCCGCTCCAGTCCCTCGGCGACTGCAGGAGCGACAGGAGTTTGAGGAGACGCGCGGAGGTTTCCAGCATGAATCTCAGTGTGGCATCCAGTTAGGACTGAAGGTGTCCTAACCGGATGACATCGTGGATTCCATGATCAAGCCTTTCAGGATCGAGATTCCGCAGAGCACCCTCGACGACCTGGCCGCCAAGCTGGCCGCGACCCGACTCCCGGCGCCGTTGCCGGGTGACGACTGGGACACCGGCGTACCGGTCTCTTGGTTTTCCTCGTTGGTCGACTACTGGCGGACGTCGTACGACTGGCGTGCGGCGGAGGCCGAACTCAACGCGTATCCGCAGTTCACGACCGAGATCGACGGACAGCGGATCCACTTCCTGCATGTCCGCTCGGCCGAGCCTGACGCGCTGCCTTTGCTGTTGACGCATGGATGGCCGGGGTCGATCGTCGAGTTCCTGGATCTGATCGGGCCGCTCACCGATCCGGTCGCGCATGGTGGTCAGGCTTCGGACGCCTTTCACGTGGTCATCCCTTCGCTGCCTGGGTTCGGGTTCTCGGGGCCGGTGTCGAAGAGCGGCTGGTCGAGGACCCGGGTGGGTGAGGTTTGGGCTTCGCTGATGGAGGAGCTCGGGTACGAGCGGTACGGCGTACAGGGTGGTGACATCGGTGGGGCTGTGTCGCCGGCGGTGGCGCGGGCGGCGTCGGACCGGGTTGTCGGCGTACACACGAACGGCGGGCCGTCGTTGCCGCCGTACCCGGTGCCGGAGGAGGAGTTGAAGACGCTGACTCCGCTCGAGCAGGACCGGATCGCGCGAATCGGTGAGTTCTTGCAGAAGGAGATCGGTTACATCGCGATCCAGTCGACCCGGCCGCAGACCGTCGCCTATGGGCTGGTCGACTCGCCGGTCGGGCAGCTGGCCTGGATCATGGACAAGTTCATGGCGTGGACGTATCCGGCCTCGAAGTTGCCCGATGCGGTCATCGATCGGGACCGGCTGCTGACCAACGTGATGATCTACTGGCTGACCGGGACCGCGGGCTCCGCGGCGTACGTCGGGTATGCTCAGCAGGAGCCGTGGGGTACGAAGCTGGAGAACTCCGGGGTCCCGACCGCGGTCCTCGCCTTCGCCCACGACGTCCCGGTCCGTCGGTACGCCGAACGCGACAACACCATCACCCGCTGGACCGACGTCGACCACGGCGGCCACTTCGCCGCCTTGGAGGAGCCGGAGCTCCTGCTGGCAGACGTCCGGGAGTTCTTCAGCGACCTGCGCTGAAGCCGTCCAGGAGCGCGTGCAGTCCTGGTTCGAAGTGATCGCCTGGGGTGGCGCCGTCGGCCGCCGCGGCGAGGAGGTTGTAGGCGGGGTCTTCGGGCGCCGGTTTACGGCTGCGGCTGGTGCCGTTGCTGTGGTCGGCGCCCAGGGCCATGGTGAGGACGGCCAGGGTGAGAGCGTGGCCGATGGTGAACTCGCGCAGGCAGCGGGTGAGCCGCAGCGCGTCGGCCGGCTCGAACCGGCTCGCCTGCAGCAGCTCGATCATCCGGTTGCCGGTGGCAATGGCAGCGGGGGAGCGGACCGGGCGGGATGCGAACAGAACAACGGCGTTCGGGTGGGCGAGCAGGGTGTCGCGAAGGCGTTCGCAGTACGCCGCTGACACCTCTCGCCAGTCATTTGCCCAGGGCAACGAGTCGCTGTCCAGCCGGTCGAACAGGAGCTCGGCGATCCCGTCGTACAAATCCTCCTGGTCGGTGTAGTGGCGGTATGCGGCCATCGGGTCGGCGCCGAGCTCGGCACCGAGTTTGCGCATCGAGAACTTCGCCAACCCGATCTCATCGATCAGCTCGAGCGCCACGGTCGCGATGTACTCGCGGTTGAGCACGGTCCGCGTCGGTGGAGTCCGCGTCGGCGGGGTGCGGTCAGCCATCGATGAACTCTTCCAGTCGGCGGGCGAACTCCTCGGGGTACCGCTGATAACCGAGATGACCGCCCGGGAACTCCAGACACGGCACGCCGAGCTCCGCGCTCAACAGCTGCGCCGGGCGACCGTAGTACCGGCCTTCGCTCTTCACGCCGACGCCGAACGCCCACCGGACGGGCGCCTCGCGCAATGCCGCGAGGTCCGGCTCGTAGCGAACGAATGCCGGCATTTCGAACCGCATCAACTGGTCCGCGTTGCCGAACAGCCGGTTCATCTCGTTCTTGGGTGCGAGGCGCTTCGACAGCCAGACACCGGCCGCACCGATCATCCGACCGACTCGTGCGTCGAAGATCCTGGTCGGCCGGTCCATCGTGCTGGTCGCGAACTTGAGCATCGCGGGTACCGATCCCTCGCGGTCGACGATCCGTCCGAGGTCGTCGAAGTACGCCGTCCACTGTGCCGCATCGGGCAGCACGCCGAGCACCGGCGCCTCGTGCACGACCGCACCACTGACTCGCTCGGGATGCGACTCGAGCAGGCTGAGCGTGATGAGTCCACCGGCGCTGTTCCCGAACACGAACGCCTGCTCGAGGCCGGCCTGATCCAGAATCGCCACCACATCGGCGGCGTGCGCCGCCGGCCCGACCTCACTCTCGCTTCGCGCTGTGGAGGGGCTGCGGGAGTTGCCGCGGCGATCGAGGGTGATCACGGTGAACCGCTGCGACAACTCCCGAACCAGATCGCGGTACATCGCGACATCGCCACCCCCACCCGGAACCAGCACCACCGCCGGCCCATCCCCACCCCGCTCGACATACAACGAACCGGTCCCTGTATCTACGCTGTAGATCATATCTACAGTGTAGACATATTCCGTCCCGCCCGGCCACCGGTCCCGGCCGTTCCACCCGGTTCACCCGGATTCGGCGTGGTCAGTCGAAGTCGGTGGAGGTGGTGAGGTGAGCCCAGGCGATGGCTTCTTGGGCTCGGGAGGTGGAGGCGCGCTCGGCGTGTTCGAGGGCGTCTTTGCCCAGGAGGAGGCGGAGGGGCGGGTTGTCGATCGCGACGATCTCGAGGATGGCTCGGGCTGCCTTGGCCGGGTCGCCGGCTTGGTTGCCGTCGGCTTCGAGGCGGTAGCGGTTCAACGCGCCGACGGTCTCCTCGTAGTCGGCCCCCACCGGAGCGATCGTCATCGACGAACCACCCCAGTCGGTCCGGAACGCGCCCGGCTCGACGATCGTCACCTTGACACCGAACGGCTTCACCTCGTTGTTCAGCACCTCGGAGAACCCTTCGACGGCGAACTTCGCGGTCTGGTACGCGCCCATGCCCGGCGTGCCACCGACTCGTCCACCGATCGACGAGAACTGCAGGAAGTGCCCACTCCGCTGCTCCCGGAACACCGGCAGTGCCGCCTTCGTCACGTTGACGACCCCGAACAGATTCGTCTCGAGCTGCGCCCGGAAGTCGTCGTCGGGCGTCTCCTCGATCGGTGCACTGTTGGCATACCCGGCGTTGTTCGCCACCACGTCGAGCCCGCCGAACGCATCCAACGCTGTCTGTACGGCGGACTTCGCGGCCTCCGCGTCCGTGACATCGAGCGGAGTCGCCCGGATCTGCTCGCCGTACTTGGCGACCAGGTCGTCGAGCTGCTCGGGCTTGCGCGCGGTGGCGACTACCCGGTCGCCGGCGGCCAGTACTGCCTCGGTGAGCGCGCGGCCGAGGCCGCGGGAGCTGCCGGTGATCAACCAGATCTTGCTCATTCTGAATCCTAACTAACCGAACGGTTGGATACATCACCAGCTAACCAACCAGTTGGTTGGAAATCAACTAATCGGTTGGTTGGTACTCTGGGTGGCATGCAGCAACGGAACGCGGATCGGACCAGGACGCGGATCCTCGCCGCCGCCACGGAGGAGTTCTCGGCGCGGGGGATCGCGGGTGCTCGGGTGAGCCGGATCGCGGACGTGGCCGACTGCAACAAGGCGATGCTCTATGCGTACTTCGGCAACAAGGACGGGCTGTTCGATGCGGTGTTCACCGCGTTCGTGGAGGCTTATCTGGATGAGGTGGGGTTCGACGTCGCGGACCTGCCGGCGTATGCGGGCCGGGTGTTCGACTACTTCGAAGCGCATCCCGATCACCTGCGGCTCTCAACCTGGTATCGGCTGGAGCGGCCGCAGGGTGAGCCGTTGGAGGCGATCCTGGCGGTGAACGCGAGCCGGCTGGAGGAGTTGCGGCGTGGTCAGCGGCGACGGGAGGTGCCGCGGGACTTCTCGGCGGTGAGTCTGCTGTCGCTGATCCAGGCGATCGCGACCAGCTGGTCGTCGATGAATCCGGAGTTCGGTCCGCAGGGCCTGCCGGAGGCGTCGCGACGGCGCGCGGTGGTGATGGCGGTGCGGAAGCTGCTGAGCTGATTTCGGGTCCGGGAGATTCTCAGCTGATTCATTGGTTGACTCGATGGAGTTCTCAGCCTTGCGAGCTCTACTCGTAGCAGAGGGAACTTGGCTGAGGAGGGCAATCACCATGAACGACGGCACTGGACGGCAGGACGCTGGACAAGAGCCTGCGCAGCACCCGGGCTACTGGCAGCAGCCGACCGGACCCCAAGAGTCCGGCCCGCACCACGCCGGCCAACAGCCGACGCAACCCATCGAAAACCAGTCACCCCCGCAGCACCCCACAGCCCAGCAGCCTGCAATGCAGCAGCCTGCCGGGCAGCAGCCTGTGGGGCAGCAGCCTGCGGGGCAGCAGCCGTCAGGGCAGCAGCCTGTGGGTCCTGGGTTTGTGGGGGAGCAGGTTGGTGCGGGGCAGCATGCGCAGCAGGTGGCTGGGGGGCAGTATGGCGGGCACTACCTGGGTGGGCAGCCGCCGTACGGTGGGTATCCGCCGTATCCGTTCGGGGTGCAGCAACAGCCGGCCCCGAAGAAGCGTGGGCGGCGGTTGTTCGGGGCGGGTGTGCTCGGGCTGGCCGCGGTTCTGGTTGCTGGATCGGTTGCTTGGGGCATCGATCAGCACAGCTCCGGCGGCACCTCACAGCTCTCGCAGCAGCAGATGGACCCGGCCGCGGTCGCCGCGAAGGTCTCGCCTGGTCTGGTCGACGTGAACACCGTGCTCGGATACGAGGGTGCACGAGCGGCGGGGACGGGAATTGTTCTCACCTCCGACGGTGAGATCCTGACGAACCACCACGTGGTCGAGGGCGCGACGTCGATCAGCGTGACGGACATCGGCAACGGCAAGACGTACACCGCGAGTGTCGTCGGGTACGACGAGACGCACGACATCGCCGTACTGAAACTGAACGACGCGTCCGGGCTGGAGACCGCGAAGACCGGTGACTCGGACAAGGTCGCGCTCGGGGACGACGTGGTCGGTGTGGGTAACGCGGGTGGCGTCGGCGGTGCGCCGAGCTACGCGGCCGGCGACGTGACCGGGCTGAACCAGTCGATCACCGCGACCGACGAGAACGGACAGGACCCGGAGAATCTGACCGGCCTGATCCAGACCGACGCGAACATCCAGGCCGGCGACTCCGGCGGCCCGCTGGTCAACTCGGCCGGTGAGGTGATCGGCATCGACACCGCTGGAGGCAGCGGCAACAACGGCGGCCAGGGACGTCCTGGTCAGACCGCTGCGACCACTGGTTCGAGTACGGCGAACGCGGTGCTGACGGCGTTCGGCGACGGATCCGGTAACGGCAACGGCTTCCCAGGATTCGGCAACGGCAACGGCTCGGGTGACGGATCTGGCAACGGGACGGGTAACGGGAGCGGTACGACGACGCAGGGATACGCGATCCCGATCAACGACGCGCTGGCGGTCGCGCAGCAGATCGAGAACGGTAAGGCGTCGGCCACCGTGCACATCGGAGCGTCGGCGATGCTCGGGATCTCGGTCGTCACGGCCCCCGGTGTCACCGGTGCCGCGGTGGGCGACGTGCTCGCCAACGGCAAGGCCGACGAGGCCGGTATCACCGCCGGCGACGTGATCACCTCGTTCGCCGGACACGCGGTCGACTCCCCGGACACCCTGTCCAGCCTGCTCAACAACCAGCACCCCGGCGACAAGGTCGACGTCGGCTGGGTGGACCAGTCAGGTCAGTCCCACAAGGCCACGATCGAGCTGATCACCGGCCCGGTCCGCTGACCAACGAAGAACTGACCAACGAAGAACTGATCACCGGCTCGCGTTGGTGATCGCCGAGCAACACAACTGAACCCGGTCCGCTGCTACCAGCGCCACCCCCCTCGCTGACAGCGGACCGAACGATCGGGCCCGACGCCTCCACCCCCTGAGGCGCTCCGGGCCCGATCGGTCTGTCCAGCCAGGAGTCCCGTTCGGAGTCAGGGGAGTAGTGCCTGTTCGAAGGGCTTGCGGTTGGTTGTGGTGAAGTCGTGTTCGCGCTGGGACCAAGCGATTCGGTCGGAGATCTGTTGTGGGGTCGCGTCGATCGAGTCGGGCCGGATCTCGGCCCAGAACCGGGCGTTGCGGGCTTGGCGTTCCAGCATCGCGTCGATGACAACGCGCCGCTGCGAGGTCGTGGTGCCGTAGGCGTCCACCAAAATCTTCAGCTGTGTCGCCTGAGCCTCAACCGGTGGTGCGTCGCCCTTCGACGACACGCACCAGAGCCAGGCCGTGTACCCGAGGTCCTCCAGTGGGCTGCCCGGGGCGGCGGTGTCGAAGTCGATGAACGCGACCGGCCGACCGGTTCGGAACACGACGTTGGTCGGGCCGGGATCGTGGTGGCAAACGACTTCGTGGTGACCTGCTAGTTCGCTGCCTCGCGTCGCGTCGTGGAAGGCCCGCAACAGCGTTCCGACTCCAGCTACTTGGTCGTCGGTCCAGCGCTGGAACTTCGCTGGGACCCAGCCGTCGATGAAGCTCAGAATGTCTCGCCCGGCGTCGTCCTGGCCTAGGTACCGTGGCGCCCCGCCGAACCCTTGGTCCTCGAGCAACCGAAGAAGTCTCCCCGAGAACGCAGAAGAAGCCGCCGAGACCGGCCGTCGAACCGTCTCCCCGACGCGGACGATGCCCTTGGTGATGCGTCCGCCGGTCAAGGGAATGCCGGCCTCAGCTGGATCGACCACCTGCGGAGTCTCCCACAGCCGGGGTGAGGGAACGATGCGGTCCATTTCTGCCTGCGGTGAACGCTCGTTTATGCTGTGGTGACAAGTAAACAGTTGTTCACCACTGTGAGGATCTCCGCTTGATCGTCCGTCCGTCCGCTCATCCGCGCCTGATTCTGGGAGTACTCGCGTTCTGCGGTGTACTCGTCGCGATCAGTCAGACCATCGTCGTACCGCTCCTGCCCGCGCTCCCCGGGATCACGCACAGCTCCATCTCCGACGTGAGCTGGCTGATCACGGTGACACTGCTGACCGGGGCCGTGTTCACGCCGCTGCTCGGCCGGGCCGGCGACATGTACGGCAAACGCCGCGTGCTGTTGATCGCGCTCGGCTCGATGGTGATCGGGTCGTTGCTCTGTGCAAGCAGTTCGAACCTGATCGTGCTGATCACCGGCCGGGCGTTCCAGGGCGCCGCGATCGCCGTCGTACCGCTCGGCATCAGCATCCTGCGCGACGAACTCCCGGCCCGCCGGGTGATCCCGTCGATCGCGATCATGAGCTCGACCCTCGGCGTCGGCGCCGCCTTCGGGATCCCGGCCGCGACGCTGGTGGTGGAGTACGCGAACTGGCACACGATGTTCTGGATCAACCTCGGTATCGGCCTGCTCGACATCGTCCTCGTCCTGCTGATCGTGCCCGAGTCCGCGGTCCGCACCAGCGGCCGCTTCGACGTGCTCGGCGGTCTCGGCCTCAGCGCCTTCCTCGTCTGCCTGCTCCTCGCGGTCTCCAAGAGCAGCACCTGGAGTACGCCGACCATCACCAGCCTGTACGTCGTTGCCGCGGCGATCGTCCCGTTGTGGGGCTGGTACGAGCTCAGGACCGCGAGTCCGCTCGTCGATCTCCGGGTGTCGGCGCGTCCCGCCGTACTCTTCACGAACCTCGGCGCGCTGCTGATCGGTTTCTCGTTCTACGCCAACTCGCTCTCGACCGCGCAGCTTGTCCAGGAGCCGAAGTGGACCGGATACGGGCTGGGGGCATCGATCGTCGTGAGCGGCCTGTGCCTGCTGCCCGGTGGTGTCGCGATGGTCCTGCTGTCACCGGTCTCGGCCCGGATCTCCTCCGCGCGCGGCCCGCGGTTCACGCTCGCGATCGCGTCGGTCCTGATGGCCGCCGGGTACGTCGTCAGGCTCTTCACGAGCAGCAATATCGCCGGGATCGTGGTCGGGGCGACCGTGGTCTCGGCCGGAACCGCGGTGGCGTACTCGGCGCTTCCGGCGCTCATCATGCATGCTGTCCCGGTGACCGAAACCGCCGCGGCGAACGGCCTCAACACCCTGATGCGCACGATCGGGTCCGCGATCTGCAGCACGATCGTGGCGACGGTGCTGGCCGGAGTGACGATCACGCGGGACAGCCAGGTCGCGCCCGCGTTGTCGGCGTACCTGATCGTCTTCGCGATCGCCGGCGTCGCGGCCGTGATCGCGGCGGGGCTGGTGCTGCTGATCCCGGCCCGGCGGCGCGAGCCGGTCGCCGCGATATGACGGATCAAGAGGGCCGGGCCGCGATCCTGCGGGCGGCACGGAAGGCGTTCGCGCGGCACCCGTACACCGTGGTCACACTGCGCGGGATCGCCGCCGACGCGGGCGTGAGCGCGGCCCTGATCGTGAAGCATTTCGGCAGCAAGGAATCGCTGTTCGAACAGGTCGCGGACTTCAGCGAGGCGGCCGAACTGCTGCTGGCCGGACCTGACGACGAGCTCGGCCGGCACGCGGTCCTGACCCTGGTGAACTACCGCCGCGAGAACAACCAGGACCTGCTCCTCCGGGTCGTCTTCGCCGCCGGCAGCGGCGACGAACGCGCACTGATTCGCGAACATTTCCGCGATCAGGTGACCCGCGCGTTCGCCGCGCGCCTGACCGGTGCCGACGCGGGCCTCCGAGCCGAGCTGATCACCGCCCAGCTGCTCGGACTCGGGGCCACCCTGGCTGTCGACAAGACCGGTCCCGTGGCGACCGCCTCCCCTGAAACGATCGCCGACGTCTACGCACCCAGCCTGCAGGCCCTGATCTCTTAGGGCCGAGTACTAGGGCTGGACGAACATCGTTCCCATCATTCCGGCGTCGGCGTGGCCGAGCAGGTGGCAGTGGTACAGGTACCGGCCGGGGAAATCGCCGAACCGCATGATGATCCGGACCTTCGCACCCGGCATCACCGTGACACTGTCCTTCCAGCCCGCTTCGAACGGCGCCGGCGGTACGCCGTCCCGGTCGAGGATCTGGAACCGGACCAGATGCGTGTGGAAGACGTGCGGGATGGGCAGATCCGGGGTCTCGCCGTTCACGATCGTCCACACCTCGGTCGCGCCGAGCTTCGGCTTGATGTCGATCCGCTTCTCGTCGAACGGCAGCCCGTTGATCACCATCTCGCCTTTGGCCTTGTCCAGGTTGAGCTGGAAGGTCCGCCGTACCTTCGCCTGCGACTCGCGCAGCCGCTCGATCGGCACGAGCATCGACGGCAGCGCGTGACTGTGACCGGTGGCCTTGACCACATCGAAGCGCATGATCTGCAGCGGAGCACCGAAGATCGAGGAGTTCAGCACGATCTGCGATCCGACCGGGTACTTGCGGAAGTCGATCACGACCTCGGCCCGCTCGGAAGGTGCCAACGGCAACTTTGTCACCGGAGTCGGTGCCGTCAGCAACCCTCCGTCGGTGCCGATCACGTGGAAGGTGTCACCGGCACCCAGTTGCAGCTCGTGCAGGGTGTCCACCGACGACCCGTTCAGCAACCGGAACCGGTAGCGCCGCTGCTCCACCTGCAGGAACGGATGCGGCTTCCCGTTCACCACTGCGACCTCGCCGAAGAACTCGCCGGCGGCAGGGTCGGGCAGCCGGAACGTCCCGTCGGCGTTGAACGACCGGTCCTGGATCATCAGCGGTACGTCGTACTTCCCACTGGGCAGCCCGAGTTTGTCCTCGTGCGGATCGGTGATCAGGTAGAGCCCGGTCAGGCCCTGGTAGGTGTTGAAGCTCTCGTGGTGATGGACGTGGTCGTGGTACCACAGCGTGGTCGCCGGCTGGCGGTTCGGATACAGGTAGAAGCGGTCCCTTTCCGGTGCGATCTCGTCACCCGGCAGCCCGTCCGAGTTCGAGGGCACGTTGCCGCCGTGCAGGTGGACGGCAGCCTCGCCGGGGAGCTTGTTGCGCTGCCGTACGACGATCGGCCGGTTGCGACGGGTCTTGATCGTGGGGCCCGGGAAGATTCCGTCGTACCCCCAGATCGGCGTGCCCACGCCGGGCAGGATCTCCTGCACCGCCGGCTTGATCGTGACGTCGTAGTAGTCCGTGCCCGCCACGCTGAACTTCGGCTTGAGCACCGGCGGTACCACCAGCGGCGTGTCGAACAGCTTGACGGGCGGTCCGGCGGCAACTGCTCGCTGCGCGAACGCACCGGTCAGCCGCTCGGCCGGCACGGCCGCTGCGGCACCGGCCAACAGACCCAGCTTCAGGACATCTCTTCTCTTCATGCGGTCTCTCCCGTAGTGCGGGCTCGCCAGGGCACGCCGAAGACGACGGCGGCGACCAGGACGAGCGCGAAGGTGTAGCGAAGGGTGACCAGCGCGACGCCGGTCAGATGCGAGGTCAGGTCGCCGGTGATCTGCTCGTCGAACAACCAGCCGTGTGCAAGCACCTCGGGTGCGCTGAACACGGCCGCGACGATCGCGGCGCCGACAGCGAACGCAAGCCGCTCCGGTACGCCGTCCCGGAGCCCGAGGCGGCTGGCTGCGACCGCGACCAGCATCAGTACGGCGATGCTGACCGGCAACGCCAGCGTGGAATCCCGCAGAAAGTGCAGGAACGGACTGACCTCATGACCGGCCGCGCCGTGATGCCCGGCGTGAGCCGCCGGCGCGTGATCCGGCAGGTAGACGTAGTGCAGCACCCAGCCGACGGCGTAGTTCTGGATCAGGCCGAGAACGGCCACCTTTCCGAGCATGCCGTCCAGCCTCCGGCCAGACCCGCGCCGCCCACATCGGTGACAATTGCCCATCCCGAACGAATCCAGGTACCTAATTTTCCGCCGCGTATCTTTCACGGGTTGAACAGGCGTCTTAGAATGTGGGCGAGGGGTCTTGGCGCCGGGTGTGACGCCGTTAACATGGTTGACCCAGGCCGAGAGGCGCTGCGACGGGCCCAGGTCCGCCACGCTCGACCTGGAGCACCGACTGCGAAGGGCGCCTCCGGGACTCGTTCTGGAGGGGACGGCAGATGAGTGAAACCGCGCTAAGGGAGCTGCTGGATCAGCGCGTCGCTGTGCTCGACGGCGCGTGGGGCACGATGCTCCAGGGTGCGAAGCTGACGCCCGCGGACTACCAGGGCGATCGGTTCGGTGACCACACCCACGACGTCACCGGTGACCCCGATCTGCTCAACCTGACCCGGCCGGACGTGATCCTCGACGTTCACCGCCAGTACCTGGCCGCGGGCGCGGACATCACGACGACCAACACCTTCACCGCGACGAGCATCGGCCAGGCCGACTACGGCCTGCAGTCTTACGTGCGCGAGATGAACATTGCCGGTGCCCGGATCGCCCGCCAGGCCGCGGACGAGTTCGGTGGCCGGTTCGTCGCCGGTTCGATCGGCCCGCTCAACGTGACGTTGTCGCTGTCCCCGCGGGTCGAGGATCCGTCGTACCGGGCGGTGACCTTCGAGCAGGTGCGCGACGCGTACGCCGAGCAGATCTCCGCGCTGGTCGAGGGTGGCGTGGACCTACTCCTGATCGAGACGATCTTCGACACCCTGAACGCCAAGGCCGCCGTCGCCGCGGCGCGCGAGGTCGCGCCGGACCTGCCGCTGTGGATCTCGGTGACGATCGTCGACCTGAGCGGACGGACGCTGTCGGGCCAGACGGTCGAGGCGTTCTGGAGTTCGATCGAGCACGCCAAGCCGCTCGTCGTCGGCGTCAACTGTTCGCTCGGCGCGGCCGAGATGCGTCCGCACGTGGCCGACCTGGCGCGCTTCGCCGACACGTACGTCGCCTCCCACCCGAACGCCGGTCTGCCGAACGCCTTCGGCGGGTACGACGAGACCCCCGAGCAGACCTCGGGCATGCTGCACGAGTTCGCCGAGTCGGGCCTGGTCAACATCGTCGGCGGCTGTTGCGGTACGACGCCCGCCCACATCAAGCAGATCGCCGAGACGGTCCGCGGGTTGCCGCCGCGCTCCGTCGTACCGGCCGACGAGACCACGAGGTTCTCCGGGCTGGAGCCGTTCAAGATCGGGCCGGACACCGGGTTCGTGATGATCGGTGAGCGGACCAACGTGACCGGGTCGGCGCGGTTCCGCCGGCTGATCGAGGGTGACAACCACCAGGCCGCGGTCGACGTGGCGCTGGAGCAGGTCCGCGGTGGCGCGAACCTGCTGGACGTGAACATGGACGCCGACCTGCTCGACAGCGAGCAGGCGATGACGACCTTCCTGAACCTGATCGCGACCGAGCCCGAGGTGGCCCGGATCCCGATCATGATCGACAGCTCGAAGTGGTCGGTGCTCGAGGCCGGGCTGAAATGTGTGCAGGGCAAGGGCGTGGTCAACTCGATCAGCCTGAAGGAAGGCGAGGACGAGTTCCTCCAGCGGGCGCGCAAGATCATGGACTACGGCGCCGGCGCGGTGGTGATGGCCTTCGACGAGCAGGGCCAGGCCGACACGGTCGAGCGCAAGGTCGCGATCTGCGGGCGGGCGTACGACCTGCTGACAGGGATCGGCTTCCCGCCCGAAGACATCATCTTCGACCCGAACGTGCTCGCGGTCGCGACCGGTATGTCCGAGCACAACGGCTACGCGAAGAACTTCATCGACGCGCTGCCCCTGATCAAGCAGCGCTGTCCGGGCGTCCACATCAGCGGTGGCATCTCGAACCTGTCGTTCTCGTTCCGCGGCAACGACATCGTCCGTGAGGCGATGCACTCGTCGTTCCTGTACCACGCGGGCAAGGTCGGCCTGGACATGGGCATCGTGAACGCCGGTCAGCTGGCGGTCTACGAGGACATCCCGAAGGACCTGCTCGAGCTGGTCGAGGACGTCATCTTCGATCGGCGCGACGACGCGACCGACCGCCTGGTCGCGTTCGCCGAGAACGTGAAGGGCAAGGGCACCAAGCGCGAGGTCGACCTGACCTGGCGCGAGGGGACCGTGCAGGAGCGGCTGTCGCACGCCCTCGTGCACGGGATCGTCGACTACATCGAGGAAGACACCGAGGAGGCGCGCAAGCAGCTGCCGCGTCCGCTCGAGGTGATCGAGGGCCCGTTGATGGACGGGATGAAGATCGTCGGCGACCTGTTCGGTGCCGGCAAGATGTTCCTGCCGCAGGTGGTGAAGAGCGCCCGGGTGATGAAGCGCTCGGTCGCCTACCTGGAGCCGTTCATGGAGGCGGAGAAGGAGCAGGCCCGCCTGGAAGGACGCGCGGAAGCCGTGCGTGGGCAGGGAAAGATCGTGATGGCCACCGTCAAGGGCGACGTCCACGACATCGGCAAGAACATCGTCGGCGTCGTGCTCGGCTGCAACAACTACGAGGTGATCGACCTCGGTGTGATGGTGCCGGCGGCAAGGATTCTCGACACGGCCGTTGCCGAGGGCGCCGATGCGGTCGGCCTCTCCGGCCTGATCACCCCGTCGCTGGACGAGATGGTTGCCGTGGCCACCGAGATGCAGCGGCGTGGCCTGAAGCTCCCGCTGCTGATCGGCGGCGCGACGACCTCCAAGCAACACACGGCGGTCCGGATCGCTCCGGCGTACGACCGGACGACGGTGCACGTACTGGACGCGTCCCGGGTCGTGGGTGTGGTGTCCGATCTGCTGGACGAGGACCGCGCCGAAACGCTTGCTCAGAGCAACAGCCTTGAGCAGGAGCGGCTGCGGGAGCAGCACGCCAACAAGCAGCGGAGTCCGCTGCTGACGATCGATCAGGCGCGCGCGAACGCCGAGCCGGTCGAGTACGGCGAGCTGCCGGTGCCGGCGTTCACCGGGCTGAAGCGCGTGTCGCCGTCGATCGAGACGCTGCGGGCGATGATCGACTGGCAGTTCCTCTTCCTGGCCTGGGAAGTGAAGGGCAAGTACCCGGCGATCCTGGACAACCCGGTCGCCCGGGAGTTGTTCGACGACGCGAACACCCTGCTCGACGAGATCGTTGCCAACGGCTCCTTCACGGCCGAGGGCGCGTACGGGTTCTGGCCGGCGCACAGCGCGGGCGACGACATCCTGCTGGACGGGCAGGAGATCTCGTTCCCGATGCTGCGGCAACAGACCGAGAAGCCGCAGGGGCGGCACAACCGCTGCCTGGCCGACTACGTCGCGCCGGCCGGTGACCACCTCGGCGGCTTCGGCGTCGCGATCCACGGGGCCGAGAAGCTCGCGGCGTCGTACGAGGAACGCAACGACGACTACCGCGCGATCATGGTGAAGGCGCTGGCGGACCGGCTGGCGGAGGCATTCGCCGAATGGATCCACCTGGAGGCGCGGCGGGCCTGGTTCGAGCCCGGCGCTGAGCCGGTGCTGGCGGACCTGCACGCGGAGCGGTTCCGCGGGATCCGGCCGGCGCTCGGATACCCGGCGAGCCCGGACCACTCCGAGAAGAAGGAGCTGTTCGAGCTGCTGGAGGCCGACAAGCTCGGCCTCGGGCTCACCGAGTCGTTCGCGATGACACCGGCCGCGGCGGTCAGCGGCCTGATCTTCGCCAGCCCGTCGGCGCGCTACTTCAGCGTCGGCCGGATCGGACGCGACCAGGTCGAGGACTACGCCGTACGACGGAACCTCCCCGTCGACGAGATCGAACGCTGGCTCCGCCCCAACCTCGCCTACGACCCGGACTGAGACCACCCGCCGCCGGACGTGATGTCACACTCGCGGGGGCGGACGGCTCTTAGTGGGTGTGAATGAGATGAGTTCGGATGTAGACACCGAGGAGTTCATCAAACATCGGGAGCTGCTGTTCTCGATTGTTTACGCGATGCTCGGGAGCGTCGCGGACACCGAGGACGTGCTGCAGGAGACCTGGCTCGCGTGGTCGGGGCGCACCGGCGTGGAGTATCCGCGCGCCTACTTGGTTCGGATCGCGGTGAACGCGGGGCTGGCCCGGCGTACGGCGATCAACCGGCGCAAAGAGGAATACGTCGGGCCGTGGCTGCCCGAGCCTGTGGTCACACCGGTCGACCCGGTCGAACGCGTCGAGACGGTGTCGCTGGCGGTTCTCGTCGTACTCGAGACGTTGTCGCCGTTGGAACGCGCGGTGTTCGTGCTGCACGAGGTGTTCGGGTACGCGCACCCGGAGATCGCGGAGATCGTGGATCGGACGCCCGCCGCGGTACGGCAACTGGCCCATCGGGCCCGGGAGCACGTGCAGGCGCGGCGACCTCGGTTCCGCACCGACCCGAGGGTTCAGCTCGCGGTGACCCAGCGGTTCATCGATGCCGTCGTGGGCGGTGAACTGCAGGCGTTGATGGACGTGCTCGCGCCCGACGTCACCCTGTGGGCCGACGGTGGTGGGAAGGCTCGGGCGGCCGGACTTCGGCCGGTGCTGGGCAGCGACAAGATCGCGCGCATCATCATCGGCGACCGGTTGCGGCAGCCGATTCCGTCGCTCGGCGTGCGGTACCGGACCGTCAACGGAGATCCGTCCGCGCTGCTGCTCACCGGCGACACGCCGTTCGCAGTGATCGTGCTGGAGGTCGAGGACGACCTGGTCACCGGCATCTACGCGATCACGAACCCGGACAAGCTCGCGCGGCTGGAGGTGAACTGACATGACCACCGTCACGGTTGTCGTCGTCGCGATCACCGTTGCTGTGAACGCCTTCTCCGGCATCGCGGCCCTGGTGCACTGGAAACCGATCCTGCCGGGGATGGTGAAGGCGAACGTGCCCGAGTCCTGGCTGACGTTCCCCATCGGCACCGTCAAAACCACCGGCGCGGCAGGGCTTCTCGTGGGTCTGATCGCCGGGTCCCCGGCCCTGGTGTCGGCGGCCGCGATCGGCCTGGTGCTGTTCTTCGTCTGCGCGCTCTACACCCACATCCGGGCCGCCGACTACACCGCTCAATTCGGCCTGGCCATCGCCTTCCTGACGATGGCCACCGCCTCACTCGCCCTTACCGTGAGCCCGTGAACCGCCAGTGGGTCTCCACCAGCCTTTAGTCGCCGCACCCTGCGCCGGAGCACCGCTGTCAGGCATCGGTTGAGCAGGGTCGGACAACCCCGAGACTGCCTGCCGGACGGCTCCCTCTCTGAGCATGACGGCCAGTTCGCGCACAGCGTCGGCTGCCGGTGCGTTCGGAGTTCCGTGCTGCCGCTTGCTCGCCTCGACGGCGGGCAGGAACTTCGACTGCAGCTTCACGTCGGCAACGAGGTGCAGCACCTCGTCGAACTCCTCTGCGCCGGGCATCATCGCGGCGACCGCCGTCCAGCGCCGATCGGGCGGCACCAGTTTGAGCTCGTTGCAGAGCGAGACGTAGTTCTCCGACGAGACCTCTTTGCCCTGTTGCCGGAGGACCTCGGAGAGGAGATCCCGGGTAGCCGACGTCTCCGGGCCGCCCTGGTAGCGGAAGTGCGGATCCGGCACTCCGTCGGGTGACATCAGCTGAACGGCTTCCGGATGCCGAGCGATCGCAGCCAGTTGCTCCTCGGTCCACACGCCCGCGAGACCGGCGTCGAGGGCGAGGTCCTCGGGCATGACCTGGCCCTGAATGTCCGGGATCGGCCCGATCTTCTGGTACGCGGTTGCAGCCATGGAGCCGGTCGCAGCGACCACGGCATCCCAGTGCGACTGCAGCGTTGTCGCGGACGGCTGTCGAGCCGACGCAACGCCGTCGCGTCGATCGAACGCGTCCTTGACCGTCGTGAATACCCGTCGAGGCATGATCAGTGGGCTCTTGAAGGCATGCATCGCATCCGCGGTGTCTGCCGTGCTGATCGCGGCGTCGGCGTCGGCGACGGCAATGTCTCCGTCCCAGCGTTCTGGTGCGCGCTCGGCGACAGATCCGACGGCGTCGAGGATCGACCCCGCCCAGTCGGCCTCCTGGGCGAGTAGGGGCAGGATCCGCATGGCTCTCCCATCGCTCGACGAACCGGTCGGACGACCCACAGTAGGCAGCCGAGGGGGGCATTCCCCTGAGCTCCAAGGCGCGGGTAGCTTGCTGTCGCAGGCCACATCATTCTTGGAGGGGAAACTATGGGTATCGGATCGTTGATTCGGCGGCCGTCGCGGCGCGTGGTTCTGACCGGGGTGGCGGCGGTCGCGCTGGCTTCGGTCGTTGGTGGGGTCGCGTACTCGGCGGGCGTCGCGGCGCAGCAGCCGGCGATTCAGACGTCGACACCGCGCAGCGAGAAGCAGGTGACGAACATCGACGTCCTGCGGCAGCAGTTGCGCAACTACTACGGCGACCCGCTCGGGAGCGGCACGTTCGCGCCGGACAGCAACTACGCCAAGGAGGCCCGTTCGGTCGCGTCCGACGGCACGCGCTGGATCTCCGCACCACATCACACCCGGAAGACCAAGGCGATCCTGCTTGACGTCGACGACACCTCCCTGGTCACCTGGAACTACGAGATCGCCAGCAACTGGGCCTTCAACCCGACGACCAACGCGGACTTCGTGCTCGGGCAGAAATTCCCCGCCGTACCGGGCATGGTCGAGCTGGCGAAGACGGCCGAACGCGAGGGGTACGCGATCTTCTTCCTGACCGGCCGTGGGGCCGCGCAGGAGCCGGCGACGCTGGGCAACCTGACCGAGGACGGGATCGGCGTCGACGCCGGCTACCCGAAGCCCACAACCCTGAGCAACGGTGAGGACGGCCTGTTCACCAAGCCCGCCGTCGCCAACTACCCGGACTACCTGAAGACCGCCTGCGCGGCCGACCCCAACGGCGCCTGTACGACGATCCACTACAAGTCGGCCACCCGCGCACACATCGAGTCGCTCGGCTACGACATCGTCGCGAACTTCGGCGACCAGTTCTCCGACCTCAAGGGTGGCTTCGCCGACCGCACCTTCAAACTCCCCAACCCGAACTACTACCTGCCGTAACCCACGGGATCGTCACCCCTTGGCTCGGGGGAGGACGCCGTACAGCAGAAGTCTGAGGTTGTCGCGGAGGGTCGGCTCGAACTCCATCCGGAGGGCGCCGACCGCCGGGTCCGCCTCGTAGGCGGCGATGATGGCGGGAACGGGGTGGGCGTGCGTCCAGATCGCGCCGGCGAACATACTCGCCGCGGCGATGAAGTCGCGCGCTCTCCCCGGGCCCAGCTCCGGTAGCGCCCGGAGCACGACCTCGATCATCCGCTCGAGGCTGACCACGGCCGCCCGCTTGAACGTCAGCGCCGTCTCGGTCGAGATGTTGCGCTCCAGCACCGAAGCCTGCGCGCTGATCAGGTCGCAGAGCACTGGCCTGGCGACCAGTGTGTCGACGACGGTCTCCACCAGCTGCTCGGCCCGCACTTGGATCGGAGCCTCTGGATGAACCTGGTCGAGCGCGTCGGCGAGGTCATCGACCCAGCCGGTCAGCTCCAGGCCGGAGAGCTCCAGGAGGACAGCCTCGCGGGAGTCGAAGTAGTTCAGCACGTTCGACTTCGCCAGGCCCACGCGGCGGCTCAGCTCGTTCAGGCTGACGTCCGCGACCGGCATCTCGGTCAGCATCGCCGCCGCCGTCGCCAGGATCGCGTCCCGTCGGGCCGCTCGCTGCTCCGCGCTGCGCGCGCGTTGGAATGTCACCACCCTCACATTCTACAGACCATCGGTCTGTTGTTAACGGACCGATGGTCTGATAACTTCGGAGTCGTAACAGACCGCCAGTCTTTTAGGTAGTCTTTTAAGTAGCCCGCGCAGAGGGAGACAGACCATGTACGACGTTCCCGACCAGACCGGCAAGCTCGCCGTCGTCACCGGCGCGAACAGCGGCACCGGCAAGGAGGCCACCAAGCGGCTCGCCGCGGCGGGTGCCCGGGTGGTGATGGCGGTCCGGACACCGGCCAAGGGTGAAGCCGCCCGCGCCGAGATCCTCGCCGAACACCCGAACGCCCAGCTCGAGGTCCGCCGGGTCGACCTCGCCGACCTCGAGTCCGTCCGCGAGTTCGCCGAGAAGCTCACCGCCGACGAGCCGTACCTCGACCTGCTGGTCAACAACGCCGGTGTGATGACGCCGCCGCAGCGGATGACCACCAAGGACGGCTTCGAGCTGCAGTTCGGCTCGAACTTCCTCGGCCCGTTCGCGCTCACCGTTCGGCTGCTGCCGCTCGTCCTGGCGTCCCGCTCGCCCCGAATCGCGACGATGGCCAGCGGCGTCGTCCGCTGGGGCAAGATCCGGTACGACGACCTGCAGTGGGAGAACCGCTATCGGACCGCGCAGGCCTACTCGCAGTCGAAGTTGGCCGACCTGATGATGAGCAACCACCTGGCCAAGCTCTCCGCCGATCGCGGCTGGGGCCTGCTCGCGGCCGCCGCGGATCCCGGTTACACCCGCACCAACCTTCAGACCGCAGGCGTCTCGCTCGGTCGCGAGCGGCCGTCACTCCCGGTCCGGCTGTTCATGCGGTTCAACCCGATCCCGTCGCAGGAAGTCGAGACCGGCACCGAGCCCCTGCTCTTCGCGGCCACCGACCCCGAGGCCCGGTCCGGCGCGTACTACGGTCCGTCGCGCTACTTCGGTTTGGTCGGTCCGACCAAACTCTTCACGGCTCCGAAGACCGCGCTCGACCCCGAGGCCAACGCCCGCCTCTGGTCCGTCGCCGAAAAACTCACCGGCGTAGCCCTGCCCGCACAGGTCGCGTGATCTCCTACTTCTGGGATGCGCGGTAGGCCTTCAGCGCAGTTACCGCGCGTTCCCGGTAGGCGACGATCACGTCCGCGAGCGGATGCTGGTCCGACGGGTTCGCGATCAGCTTGTCGAGTGTCTCGTAGATCTGCTTCAGGAGCTGGTCGGCCGCGGCGGCGTCGGGCGCATTGATCACCGCCTTCAGCTTCGCGGTCACCTCGCGATCGGCGGCGACCGACAAGGCGTGCGCGAACTCGAACTTGATCGTCTTGAGGTTGCCGAAGGCATCGTCCTCGTGCCCGGGCTGGTCCTTCGCGAGCAGACCGTGGGCCTGCCGATCGCCGGCCTTCTCCTGCCTCCGCTGGGTGAACTCGTCGAGAAACTCCGACGCGGACCGCAGTGCCTGTACGCCGCGGCGGCTGCCGAGCAGGCTGGTCACCCCGCCAACGGCAGCACCCTTGGCCGCGCCAATGAGCGGATCCCACAGACCCCGCTGCTCGATCCCTCGCTCGAACCCGCGCTTGGCGCCGTCGTACATCGCGCCCGGCAAGGCCTTGGCGACCTCCCAGGCCTGGTCCTTGGCCCGGTCCCGATCGTCCTGGTCGTTCTCGTGCACCACCGGAGTCTCGTCGCCGAGCTGGACCTGATCCGGTGCCGGGTCGGTCTTGCTGCGCCCGGCCATCCGATCGATCAGCGGCATCTCGGCATCGATCTCGTCCGCCGCGCCGCGCAGCTTGTGCGCGATCGCGTGGGTGCTGTCGGTCGAGCCGAACGTCGCGGTGGTGAGGCCGTTCAGCTTGTACTCCACCTCGTCGATCGCGATCTCGACGAAGTTGGAGTGCGACCAGAAATCCTCCAGCGCGTGCGACGCCCGGCCGATCAGATCCAGCGCCTCGGGAGTCACGCCCGGGCCGGATCCCGGCTCGCCGCCGGTGGAACGGCGTACCTCGGCGGCCGTCTCGTCCGCGACCGCACCCGACGGCAGGGCGCCGATCTTGGCCTGGCCGGCACCCTGGTCGAGATACGCGCGGATCTTGTGCGAGCCCTCGGCGGCGGCCGCGGTTTGGCCGCGGGCGAGCTCGGGATGGTTCAGCTTCGCCGCGTTGAACAGCGTCTCCTTGATGTACTCGCGGGAGATGAAGATGTGCGGCGGCAGTCCACCGGTGTCCAGATCGCCCAGTGCGGCAGCGATTCCGTTGCCCAGATCGGTCCCGGCCGGGTTGTCCATGTGCTCGTAGAACTTGTACCCGCCGTACGCCTGACCCGAGGCCAGCCCGCCCGGATCCGAGATGGCCGCGTCGAGGACGGCCTGGCAGGCGTTGTGGAAGTTGGTGATCTCCTTGTCGGTGAGGTGACCGTCGTGGGCGGCGAGCTTGGTGGCCTTCCACTCCAGGATCACGTTGCCGAGGGCGGGGTGGGCCTGGGACAGGTCGCGCTCCCAGTTGGCGGCGTAGATCAGACCGATCTCGTCGGCGGTGAACTCCGAGCCGGCCAGGCCGTTGACGACCGACGTGCGGTGGTAGCGGGGATCGAAGTGCTGTACGGCGAGTTGCTTCGGCGCGGGCAATGCCTCAAGGGGTCCCGAGCCTCCCGAGCCCCTCGTATTGGCGACGGTCTCGGCGTCAGCCTCGAGGTCGCCTGATCGACCGGTGCTCTGCTGCACGACGTGACCGAGTTCGTGGGCGAGAACGTGGTCGCCGTACGGCGTGCCGGGGGAGACGCCGGGAGCGAGATGGACCTCGTGGCCCTCGGTCAGGCCGTGGACACCGCTGCTCGCGGCCCGCGTGCTGTCCCGGTGGACGGTCGCGGCCGAGAGGTCGAAGCCGGTCACTCCTTCGACCTCACCCCGCACGGTGGATTCCGCGCCGAACGCTCCGGACACGGCGGCGTTGCCGGCGAGTTGACCGAGCTCGCGCATGCGCGCCTGCGCGGGGTCGAGGTCCTCATGCTCGGGACGTGGGTCTGGGCCGAGGTCGGGTTCCGCGAACTCCTCCTCGGTTCTGCGCGTTCGCCGCATCCCGCCCCCGTCCGGTCTCTCGTCGTACTGACGCTACGGTCCGTGTCGCCGCCTCGGGGAGGGCCTAAGGGGCAGAATTGCGTGCATCCGCGGGCCTATCCTGCGCAGATGAGCGAGTGGTCGAGCGGAGATGTCTACGAGTCGTATGTGGGCCGGTGGAGTCGTCTGGTCGCGGCCGAATTCCTGAGCTGGCTAGATCGGCCGGTGCGGTTGCGTTGGCTCGATGTCGGCTGCGGTACGGGCGCTTTGACCAGCACCATCCTGCGTACGGCGGATCCCGCGACCGTGCTCGGGATCGACCCGTCGGCCGGCTTCATCTCCTACGCACAGCAGACGATCCGCGACGAGCGGGCAAGCTTCGAGGCCACCGCCGAACTCCCCGCCGGGCCGTACGACGTTGTCGTGGCGGGCCTTGTGCTCAACTTCATCCCCGATCGCGCGGACGCACTACGCCGGATGCGCGAGATTGGCTCGACGGTCGCGGTCTACGTGTGGGACTACGCGGATGGCATGCACTTGATGAAGTACTTCTGGGACGCGATGATCGCGCTGCGGCCCCAGGATCGCGAGCACGACGAGGGCATCCGGTTCCCGTTCTGTACGGCTGAGGGGCTCGACGGGCTGTTCACCGATGCCGGGTTCACCACGGTTCGTACGCGCGAGATCGTCGTACCGACCGAGTTTGCGTCGTTCGACGAGTACTGGCAGCCGTTCTTGGGTGGCCAGGGGGTCGCGCCGGCGTACCTGCGTTCGTTGGATGCGGCCGATCAGGAGGCGATGCGGGCCGAGGTGCGCTCGCGGTTGCCGATCGAGGCGGACGGGTCGATCCGGCTGACCGCGCGGGCGTGGGCCGCGCAGGCGGTCAGCTGAGGTAGTCGGTGCGGAGCAGGCCGAACAACACGTCGTCGGTCCACTCGCCCTTGAACCAGGTGTTGGACAGGCGCAGGCCCTCCTGCTTGAAGCCGACGCGCTCGAGCAGGCGGGACGAGGCGGTGTTGCGGAGGTCGGCTTCTGCGGAGACGCGGTGGAGTTTCCGCTCGACGAAGAGGTGTTCGAGCAATCCCCGGACCGCTTCGGTCGCGTACCCCTGGCCTTGAGAGGCGCGCGCGAACGTGAACCCGAGCTCCGCCTGCATCAGGTTCTCGTGCAGCTTGAGGCCGAGATCGCCGATGAGCAGGCCGTCGAGGTCGACGGCGTACTGGAACCAGCCCGGGGCGGCCGGGTCGTCCTGGCCGAACCGCTCGACCGTGCTGATCGCGTCGGCCAGCGGCACCGGGGCGTCCCACCCCTGGTACCGGGCGACCTCGGGATCGGAACGGTAGGCCGCGAACGCCTCGGCGTCGTCACGGGTGAAGTGGCGCAGGGTCAGCCGCTCGGTGCGCACGAACATCGGGCCATCATGTCAAAACCGCGGTTCCAGCTCCGTCGTATCAGTGAGAGGAGCGCGCCGATGAAATTCCTACTGATCCTGCAGGGGGACGACGATCCAGCCCTGCGCCGCGACGACTTCGAACGCGCGGCCCACGACGCCGGAGAACTGGTCGGCGGCGAGTTGCTCGCGCATCCACAACTCGCCGTCCACGTACCTGACCCTGCGTCCGAGCACAGTGCGATCACACCGATCGACGGCTTCTACTTGATCGACGTGGAGAGCGCCGACCGGGCGGTCGAACTCGCGCGCCTACTGCCGGACGCGCGAGCCAGCGGCCGCTCCGTCGAGGTCCGCGCAGTGATGAACTCAACCGCCACCGACCTCTAAGGCGCGGGTCGACCGGCCACCGCGTCACGGCGTCTGTCCTGTTGCCGCCTTCGGCGGGGGCGCGGGTGGTGGGTTCGCCGCTGGTGTGGTTTTGCGCGGAGGGGACTGTGGTGGCGCGGTCTCCGGGCTGCGTGATGGTGCTGGTCGCGGTGGTGTGCGTCAAGGGCGCCTTCGGCGTCGCTGCGCGATCTTCGACCC
>NZ_JBSGUS010000033.1:0-67280 GCF_053608045.1 Kribbella sp. NPDC055071 | reverse complement strand
CAGAAGATCATCCGAAGCCCATGCACGGGGATAAAACAATTTCGGCATTGACTTTCGGCACGCTGTTGAGTTCTCAAGAATCGGACGCACACCGCGCTTCAGACTTTCGTTTGAAGCTCCGGGGCAACTCGCCCAACTTTACTGTTTCGTCCGGGGCCGGTCAAATCGGCCTCTTTCGTCCCAGTCTCCCTGCGCGAATCAGTGACCGAAACCCGCCGAGGCGTGTTTCGGCTTCCAAGACCTTCAGGGAGTTTGTTGAAGCAGCCGGCCGCTTTCGCGTCCTGCGCCCCGCTCCAACAAGAAGAACATTACTGACATTCACCGCGCAGATGCAAATCGGGGTCCTGGACGCTGTCCGGGCTCCCTGCAGCTGCCCTCGGAGCCGGCGAACCGGCACCGACGCGAAGCAGTCGTCGTCCCTCTGGTCACATCACTCCCTCGCGTCTCCGTGAGGGGGTAGTTCCATCATCCCGCACGACACAAGCGGGTTATCCCACCGAGCGCCGTACCGGAACTGACAGGTGGGAGCCGGTCGCCCAGCTCCCACCTGTCACGTAACGCACCGCCCAGCAGACGCCTCTCGGCGAGTGGCCGCTCGAAGCGGCTTAGGTTGAGGCCCGGGGTCTTGAACCGAGCGGCATCAGGTGTAACCGGGTGACCCCGGCACCTATTCCCGGATGCAGTCGACCTCCACACCGGCTTGGCGGAACACCAGCCCACCGTCCTCCCGTACCTCGAAGTCCGTATCGAACCCCACCCAGCGAAACAGCGTCGCCGACAGTGCGAGCAGCCGCAGCGGAGGCTGACCATCGAACGTCACCTCGAGCCCGCTCCCCCATCGCGCGACGGTGAACGTCGGCCCGTTTCTCAGCCGATAGGCGCCGACCAGCCCGGCCAGTACGTCGTCCCCCGGCAGATCCGGTGGATTCGCCTCCTCTGAGTAGCCCTCCCACCCGTACTCGGACGCGGCCGCGTCGAACGCCCTCAGCGCCAGCCAGTAGCCACGGTCCGCATTCGTCATCACGACAGCGCCCTGACCCGTATCCCGATCCGCAACCAACTGGCACCGGAATCCCGCGTTGCCGCCACTGTGTCCGAACCGTTGGCCGGTGTCATCGAGGAAGAAGCCGAGACCAAGCTGTGTCAGCCCACCGATCGGCGCACTGACGGCGATCCGGGGGGTCAGCATGTCGCGGACGAGCCCCGGTGACAGGAGGGCATCATCGGTCCCGGCGTACGCCCGTTGGACGCCGATGGCGAGCTTTGCGAGGTCTGTCGGCGTCGTCCACAGCCCGGCGGCCGCAAGCTCCGGATACGTGTGCCAGCGACCTTCGAGCGGACGGCCGAGTTCGTCGTGCGCGGTTGCAGCTCTCGCCTCGAGCTTTGACGGCAACGGCTGAGCGAAGTCGCTGTCAGACATCCCGAGTGGCTCGAACACCAAGCCGCGGGTGAGCTGCCCGAACGGCGTGCCGGTCACGTCCTCGAGCAGCTGTTGCAAGATCATCGTGCCGCCACCGGAGTACCGGTATTGCGTTCCTGGCACCAGATCTACGCGAACACCAAAGGTGTTGGCCGGTGCGACACCGTCGAGGATCTGGAGAGTCGTGGGCAGCGCGGCGTTCTGCGGATACCCCGGGAAGCCGGGCACGCTCATCCCGCCGCTATGGCTGGCCAACTGGCGCAGCGTCACGACCGGTTGCCACGAGCGCGACGGCGGAATCCGCCACGACGTGAGCTTCCGGTTCACGTCCTCATCGAGGTCGAGCAGCCCACGCTCGACCAACCTGAGCATGGCGAGGACGGCGATCGGTTTGCTGATCGAGGCAGCTTGGAACAACGTGTCAGCTGTGACTGGCGTCGAACCGCCGGCCTGCACCAAACCCGCCGATCCGGTTAGCGTGACCTCGCCGTTCTCGACCACGGCCCAGCTCGCGCCAGGCACGTTGAACCTGTCGAGATCTCCTTCGATCGCCGCACGCAACATCTCCACGCCCCTCCCGAGCCCCCGGCATTTTCGGAGCCTCGGGAGGAACGCTACGGCGAACATGGTTCGCCGTCGGGCCTACTTCGACGGCTGCGGTGCTTCGCAGTTGAGCTTCGGGTTGGCTCCGAGGTAGTTGAGTGGGCCGGCAATGATCGTGACCAGCGTCGTGCTCACCTTCGCGCACGTCGCGCTGGAACCCGCGAAGTAGTTCCGCTGCGCCGCGGCTGCCAAGCCGATGAGCAGCCAGATCACAACGATGATCGTGACCGTGCGAGTTCCGGTCGTTGATGCTTTACGCGTGCGCATATCAGCCTCCTGGGGTCGGGCGCACCCCCGTGAATCCTCCGCCCCGGTGCCCGCCGCGACCGGCGCGGAAACTCAGATCTCGCGGAACTCGTAGTGCGGCTTGACGTGCTCGTTCACGTACGCGCCGATGCTCGGAGCGGCCAGGAGGCCGGCGTAGATCGGCTGCGGGACGTCCAGGTACTGGTAGACGTAGCCGTTGACGTACTCGAGCTCCAAGGTGCCGTCGGACCAGCCGACCGATCGCACACTCGACGAGTTCACCGGGCGTCGCCTCATCCGCAGGTCCTCCACGTCGTACGTCGTACTGCGCAGCCGCCAGTGTGCACCCACGGACTCAGCCGGCTGGTGACCGCTCCGGGTCCTCGGTGTCGAGGCGCGCGAGCGCGCGGGCCAGGTCGCCGAGCGCCGTGTTCAGCTGGGTCAGCACCGTATGGTCCAGCGGTATTCGTCGTTGGTCCAGACCCAGGTTGGCCGCGAACCGGAGCCGGGCGTCGGCCGGCGCCTCGCTGAGCGAGGTGTCGAGGGCTTTCTGGAGATGCTGGCTCGGCACCATCTCCGGTCGCTCGCTCCACTTGGTGACCGTGCGTGGCGCGACGCCGAGGCGCTCAGCGAACGCCTCGTTCGTCATCCGCAGCGCCTTACGCAAGGCGTCTGCGTGGCGTCCGGTCCATTCGTCGATGACTGTCATCGGTTCACTCCTTGCGTGTCGGCTACTCCCTGCAATGAGAATATGGCGATTCTGTGACCGACGGTGGTCACAATTTTTGCCCTGTGGATACCGGTTCAGTTCCTGGTGAGGACAGCGGACCGCGGGTTGACTTCTGCCATGGACGAGATCAGCGGTAGAACCGCGACGCTGCCACGGACCCCGCGAAGGCGTCATCTGAAGGTCGCGAACCAGTCCGGGCCACGCTGTTTCCAGCTGGTCCGCCATGTCGACGTCTCCGGAGTCAGCGGTACGGGCGTCGTCGCGGAGGGAGTCGAGTGGTCCGACGGGACGGTCGCCCTGCACTGGGGCGGCCGCTATCCGACGACCACGGTCTGGCCGGACGGTGTCGAGGCGCTCCTCAGCATCCACGGTCACAACGGCGCGAGCACGATCCGATGGCTGGACGAGTAGCCATGCGCCCCCGAGCTCGATGCGGCGGGCCCACCCTGCAACCGGCCCGCCGTATCGACCTACTCCGAGAAGAACTCCTCGCGGTATTCGCCATTGCCGTCCTTGGCGGAGGCGGACCCGTTGAGGTCAGACGCGGTCGTGCCGGTCCTGGCTCGATGTTGCTTGGAACGCCGCGAGACGGCCTGCTGCTTCGATTCGTCCGCCGACTCCTCGCCGTCGTCGGGCTCGGTCAGGTCGTCGACTGCAGCGCTGAAGGCAAGCTCAGCACGACTCGGATGGGGTCGCTCGATCGCTTCCGCGGCCGAACGTCGTACCGTCAGGTCGTTCGCGGCGTCGGACAGTTCGGAGAGCGTGCCGAGCAGGCCTACGGCGTCCTCGACCTCGCCGGGGTGATTGACGAGCCACCAGACCGCGGCCGATCCAGGCGTCGCGAAAACGTCGTCCTTGAGGTAGGCGCGTTTGTCCTGCTCCATCCGGCGTTCGAGCAGAGTCGTCTGCTCGCGGCGGTGCAGGGCGGCGAGGTGCTGCAGGTGCTTCTGATCCGCGTCCGGCAGTCGCAGTCGGATCTCCGTGGCCCAGCTGCGGACTTGTCCCTTCTCGTCGAGCGCTGGTTCGCCGAGGAGCGCCGCGAGGCGGTGCTGGTTGAGCGACTCCTCGGTGACCTGCTGCCGCGCGGTCAGTGCCCGAGCGCGATCCAGCAGAGCGTCGACCGCGACCGCGCCCAGGTCGGCATGCCGCGAGCCGGACAACACGGTGGACCACTGCACGATCGCCGAGAAGCTGAACTGGAAGTCCGGCGAGGCAGAGGGCAGCCGCACGTCGACCACGGTCCGCGACGGCGGCCCGGAGAAGACCGGCTCCCGATCCGGCAGTACGACGGACGGCGCCGGGGCCGGCTTGGTCACGACGGGCCGAGGTTCGTCGGGCTGCTTCCACACCATAGCCAGCAGGACGAGCAAGACCACGGCCAGCACGATCGCGGCCCAGCCGGGCAGGCCGACGATCAGCGTCACCAGGTACAGGACCACCACGATGGCGGCAGCCGTCAGGAGGGAGTTCCGATGGAGCTTCATGGCGGCGTTCCTTCACCACGTCGGGCGGACGTCAGCAGGTCGGCCAAGGCATACCGGACGGCCTCCCCGTCCTCACACCCTCCAGGTCACCGGCAACCCAGACCACGGACTACGCCACGTGACGAGCCCACCAAAAGTCTCACACGCCTCACGCAAAGTAGCTGCCGAACGCGTGTCGGACCGCTCCTGTGCACTCGGCCATTCGCCCGGGGCGGACAGCTCAGCCGGTCAGGGAGCGGAGGGCTCGGCGGGAGGGGGTCAGGAGGACGGGTTTGTACGGGCAGCGGGCATCGGTCAAGGTTTCGTAGGCGCGGATGGCGCGGTTGGCGGCGTCCCAGCCCTGCTCGGCCGGGGTGCGGCCGAGGCCACGGTTGCGGACCAGAGCACCGTAGAAGGCGGAGCAGAAGACGGTCGCCTCGTACCACCCGATGACGGTGCTGGTGCCGATGTAAGTGATGTCGTCCTGCAGACAGTCGCGGATCGCGCGCTGCCACTTGCCGATGCCGGTCTTGCAGCCATCGGCGATGACGACGCCGCTGGAGATCCCCCACTGCCGGTCGAGGAACCAATCGGCGAGCGAGCGCAGCGAGACCTGGGTCTGGCCGTCGGTGGACAGGAAGGACGGCTCCTCGCTGTGGTCACCGTGTGCCATCACGTGCAGGACCGTGGACGGGGTGGTGAGGGCGGAGAACGCGGTCTCGTGGTCGCGGGTGCGGACGAAGTTCACGTCGATCACCGGCTGGTCCCAGCCTGCGTTGATGTTCCCGGTGATGCCCTGCACGAAGCTCATCGACGCGTCGAACGAACTGTCCAGCCCGAGATCCACCAGAGTGATCAACCGGTTCTTCATTCGCCCACCCCTCACACGTGTTTCGAGCCCCGCCGGTCCATCATGAACCACAGAACCGACACTTCGCGCCCCGGTCCACCGCCACGATCTCGCCGTACGACGTACGCCGAGATCGGGCCGCCAGAGCCGTCGGCACAGACCGTGATCGGACACCCTTCAAACAACCGGACGTCGGTGTGGCGGACGTCCCATCACCACCTGACACGACAGGCACGCACTGTGACCACCGCGCCATCCACCGGACACGGCGCGACCAGGACACCCAGCCCGTCGCCACCCTCGTGGTATTGCCTGTTCTACCCCGCCGCCTGCGACCACGGCCACCTGCGAGCGGGGCCACCTGGCCAAGCCCCCCGCCCGAGTCGCGGGTTGCGAGTGTGGGCGACGTACGGTTGCCGGGCAGGCGGCTGCCGAAGGAGGAGACGAATGAGTCAGGTTCCGACGATCGCGTTGAGTCATGGTGCGGTGATGCCACGGGTCGGCGTGGGGACGTCGCCGATGAACGACGCGGATGCCGAACGGGCGGTCAGCACAGCGCTCGAGCTCGGGTATCGGCTCGTGGACACGGCGGAGAACTACCGGAACGAGGTTGGAGTCGGACGAGCGCTCAAGGGCGTGCCGCGCGACGAGGTGTTCGTGACGTCGAAGTTCAACAAGCGGTGGCACAGCGTCGAGGGCGCGCGAACCGCGTTCGAGGCGAGCGCGGAGAAGCTGGGGCTGGAGTACCTCGACCTCCTGCTGATCCACTGGCCGAATCCGGACCAGGACCGGTACGTCGATGCCTGGCGCGGACTGATCGAGCTTCGCGACGCAGGTCTGGTCCGGGCGATCGGTACGTCGAACTTCAAGCCCGCTCATCTGCAGCGCCTGATCGACGAGACCGGGGTGGCGCCTGAGGTGAACCAGGTTCAGCTGAGCCCGGTGTGGGCGAAGGCCGCAGAGCGCGAGTTCCACGCTGCTCACGGGATCGTGACCGAGGCGTGGAGCCCACTCGGGAAGGGCACGGACCTGCTGGGCCATCCGACCGTGCAGGAGATCGCCAAGACCCACGAGCGGACGCCGGGGCAGGTCGTGCTGCGGTGGGAGACGCAGCAGGACGTCGTACCGATCCCGAAGTCGGCGGACCGGGGGCGGCTGGCGGAGAACCTTGCTGTCTTCGACTTCGACCTGAGCTCCGACGAACTGAACGCCCTCGCGGCGCTCGACGGCACCAGCCGCGCGGCAGCGGATTCGGACCGCTCCGGGCACTGAGACGCAACCCCTGGATCGATGACTCCGGATAACCAACGCCCTGCGCTGCGCATCGTACGTAGGCGTGAGGTTGTTCCTGGGGTGAGCACCTGACCCCGGTCCGAGAAGTCATCTTCGTTCCAGGGGGCATCAATGCATATTTCAATCCATCGGTCGGCAGCGATCGTGATCTCCGCGGTACTGGCCGGTTCCGTCGTCACCGGCATCCCGCCGGCGGCCGCGGACCCGGCCACCTGCGTGGCGACCGTGCTCAAGCTTCCGGCCGGTACGCCAGGAAACGTCCACAGCTCTCTCAGTGCCGCCGACCCGACCGGCCGGTACCAGATCGGTTACGTCACGGTCGGGGACCAGGGTGACACCAGTCCCCTGTTCTGGACCGCAGGCGAACCGCAGGTGCTCGCACCGTTCCAGGGTGTGCACACCTCCCTGCTCGATGTGAACAGTAAGGGCATGGTTCTTGGGGCGACGGAGGACTCCGCTTACTACTGGCAGCCATGGCTCTCTTCTTCGAACGGCACCGCGCGGAAGCTCACTCCGCCGGCGAACATGAAGGGCGCCAACGCGGCGGCTCTCAACGAGCGCGGCGACGTCGTCGGCACCGCCGTCGACAAGGTCACCGGTCAGGTGAGCGCGGTTGTCTGGCCGGCGAATGGCAAGCCGAGGCGGCTGCTCGCCCAGGGTTCGTCGTACGCCGTCGACATCAACGACGCCGGCGTGGTGATCGGCGGTGTCACGGGCGATGAGACGGATACACCGACGGTCTGGAAGCGTTGGGACGCCAAGGGTTCGGCGGTGAGCGGGTCGCACGCGCAGCTCACCAAGATCCGCGGCAGCTGGTTTCGTCGGCATACAGAGCCCGGGTGATGGCACCGTCGCCGGCGGGCTCTGGAACACGCGGAGCCCGAAGCCCATCGACTTCCCGACCTTCCTCGACGCGGTCAACAGCGTGGGTGACGTCGCATACTTCGATGCGAACGGCAGCACGGTCGTGGCGCGCCGAAACGGGACGCAGTACGCGATCGACGCGCCTGGGTACAACACGGTCGAGTACCTGTTCGAGCCCGGCTCCGCGTACGACGCGGCCGGTGACCGCGACTACGGCTTCGGCCGCGCAGTCCTCTGGTCAGGCTGCGCCAGCTGATCACCTGCCTGACCCCGCCGGCTGCCGAGGCGGCGGGGTCAGGCGTTCCGTGGACCTGGTCGGACCCGTTGCGCGGATAGCGTGGTGCTGTGACCAGCTCTGAAGTCAGTGGACAGGTTGACCGGCTGCTGGCGAACGTCGTACGGGATCCCGAGCGGCCGGAAGTGATCAGGCGGCTGGCGACGGTATTGCCGGAACAGCGGTGGCGAATTGTGGCGGAAGGGTGCGTTCGCGGCATCGCGGCGGTGCCGGAGGACGTGCAGCATCAGCAGGCGGCCGTGGCTCTGGTCACCAACGCGCTGGCTCACGAAGGCTGGTCAGATCCGGGGCAGCGGGCGGCGGACGCATCGATCCGGGCTGCACTGATAGCTGTTGATGCGATCGAGGAGCACTACGCGCAGCGGTACGACGATGGCGGCGGGCCGAGCCATCCGGTCCGGACGGCGCCGCCCAGCAGAGAGGCGCCGGTCATGCCGTTGCCGACAGCAACAACTTCGGAGAGTTTCGGGGCCGCCATGAGTGGGCTGACCGCACCGAGCCAGGAATCCTTGTCAGCTGCGAGAGAAGAGCCGGTCAAGGCAACAGACAGCCCAGCCGGAGCCAAGGCACAGCGTCCCGATCCCCAGATCCACAACCGCTGAACCAGTAGCGCGCCCGGCCGCTGAACCCGTGGCCGCTGAACCCGTGGTCGCAGAACCCGTGGCGGCCGCTAACCCGTGGCTGGCCGCAGAAATCGTGGGAGACGCACCTCGGCCCCCGGGGGAAGTGGGAAGTTCCCGGGGGCCGTAGTGCTATCAGCTTCCGCACACTCGGCGCGCTAGGCGCCGAGTGAGTCCACGCCGTCGATCAGCCGGCGTGCGGCCGGCTCGGCTTCTTGGCCTCAGCCGACCTGCTGCCGGCTCGGGTTCTTGGGTCAGCCGGCGTGGTGCCAGCTCGGCTTGTGCCGAGCCGGCGTGGTGGTGATCAGCTGCAGCCGGAGGTGCTGCCGCAGCCTTCGCAGACGTAGCAGGAGCCGCTCGGGCGCATCTTGGTGCCGCAGGTGAAGCAGAGTGGTGCGTCGACCGAGGTGCCGGTGATCAGCTCGAGCATCTCGGCGGTGGTGTGCGCCTCGCCCTTGATCGGCTTGGCGGAGGCCGCCTCGACCGGCTTGTCGGCCGCGGACGGCTCCACCGGCTCGACGGGCTCGACCGACTTCAGGGACTCCGGCTCGGAGACCTCGACCGGGGCCAGCTCGTACGAGCCGGTGTCGAGCTGCCGGGACCGCTCGTCGGCCGAGTAGATGCCGAGGGCGGCCCGGTCGTCGAACGGCAGGTAGTCCAGGGCCAGGCGACGGAAGATGTAGTCCATGATCGACTGCGCCATCCGGACGTCCGGGTCGTCGGTCAGACCGGCCGGCTCGAACTTCAGGTTGGTGAACTTCTGGACGTAGGTCTCCAGCGGGACGCCGTGCTGCAGCGCGATCGAGATCGCGATCGAGAAGGCGTCCATCACCCCGGCCAGGGTCGAGCCCTGCTTGCCCATCTTCAGGAAGACCTCGCCGAGGCCGTCGTCCGGGTAGGAGCCGGCGGTCATGTACCCCTCGGCGCCACCGACGCTGAACGACGTGGTCCGCGACGGCCGCGACTTCGGCAGACGCTTGCGGGTCGGCCGGTACTCGATGACCTTCTCGACGATCTTCTCCGCGACGGCCGCCTGGGCCGCCACGGCGTCGTCGGCCTCGGAGGCTTTCTTCGCCTTGGCGTCGGCCAGCGGCTGACCGACCTTGCAGTTGTCGCGGTAGACGGCCAGCGCCTTCAGGCCGAGCTTCCAGCCCTGGAAGTAGACGTCGGCGATCTCCTCGACCGTCGCGGTCTCCGGCAGGTTCACCGTCTTCGAGATCGCGCCGGACAGGAACGGCTGCGCCGCCGCCATCATCCGGACATGGCCCATCGGCTTGATCGCGCGCTCACCCATCGCGGTGTCGAAGATCTCGTAGTGCTCCGGCTTCAGGCCGGGCGCATCCACGACGTGGCCCTTCTCGGCGATGTACTCGACGATCGCCTCGATCGTCTCCTCGGTGTACCCGTACTGGCGCAGCGCCCGCGGGACGGTCTGGTTGACGATCTGCATCGACCCGCCGCCGACCAGCTTCTTGAACTTGACCAGCGAGAAGTCCGGCTCGATGCCGGTGGTGTCGCAGTCCATCATGAAGCCGATGGTGCCGGTCGGTGCGAGCACGGAGGCCTGCGCGTTGCGCCAGCCGTTCTTCGCGCCGACCTTCAGCACGCCGTCCCAGGCCGCGGTCGCGTACTCGTGGACGTCCTTGTCGATCTGGTGGACCGACCGGATCGCGTCGTTCGCCGCGGCGTGCTTGCGCATGACGCGGGTGTGGGCTTCCTTGTTCCGCTCGAAACCGTCGTACGGCCCGACGATGCCGGCCAGCTCGGCCGACCGCTTGTACGACGTACCCGTCATCAGCGACGTGATAGCGCCCGCCAGCGCGCGACCACCGTCGGAGTCGTAGGCGTGACCCGTTGCCATCAGCAACGCACCGAGGTTGGCGTAGCCGATACCGAGCTGCCGGTACGCGCGGGTGGTCGCGCCGATCGCCTCGGTCGGGAAGTCGGCGAAGCAGATCGAGATGTCCATCGCGGTGATGATCAGCTCGACCGCCTTGACGAACCGCTCGGAGTCGAACAGGTCGTCGTCGCGGAGGAACTTCATCAGGTTCAGCGAGGCGAGGTTGCAGGACGAGTTGTCCAGGTGCATGTACTCCGAGCACGGGTTGGAGGCCGTGATCCGGCCCGTCTCCGGCGTCGTGTGCCAGTCGTTGATGGTGTCGTCGTACTGCAGGCCCGGGTCGGCACAGGCCCACGCGGCCTGGGAGATCTTGTCGAACAGCTGACGCGCGTCGACGGTCTCGATCACCGAGTTGTCCAGCCGCGCCCGCAGCCCGAAGTCGCCCTTCTCCTCGACCGCCCGCATGAACTCGTCGGTCACCCGGACGGAGTTGTTCGCGTTCTGGTACTGCACCGAGGTGATGTCGCGACCACCGAGGTCCATGTCGAAGCCCGCGTCGCGCAGGACCCGGATCTTCTCCTCCTCGCGCATCTTGGTCTCGACGAACTCCTCGATGTCGGGGTGGTCGACGTCGAGCACGACCATCTTGGCCGCGCGCCGGGTGGCGCCACCGGACTTGATGGTGCCGGCGCTCGCGTCCGCGCCGCGCATGAAGCTCACCGGGCCCGACGCCGTCCCGCCGCTGGACTGCAGCAGCTCCTTGGACGAGCGGATCCGGGACAGGTTCAGACCGGCACCGGAGCCGCCCTTGAAGATCAGGCCCTCTTCCTTGTACCAGTTCAGGATCGAGTCCATCGAGTCGTCGACGGCGAGGATGAAGCAGGCCGACACCTGCTGCGGCGACGCGGTGCCGACGTTGAACCACACCGGCGAGTTGAAGCTGAAGTACTGGTGGAGCAGCATCCAGGTGAGCTCGTGCTCGAAGACCTCGGCGTCGGCCGGGGTCGCGAAGTACCCGTGCTCCTCACCGGCCTTGCGGTAGGTCTTCACGACCCGGTCGAGGAGCTGGCGCAGGCTCCACTCGCGGTTGTCGTGACCGACCGCACCACGGAAGTACTTGGTGGTGACGATGGTGGAGGCGTTCACGCTCCAGCTGTCGGGGAACTCGACCCCGCGCTGCTCGAAGACGGTCTCACCGGTCTTCCAGTTCTGCTGTACGACGTCGCGCCGCTCCCACGTCACCTCGTCGTACGGGTGCACGCCGTCGGTGCTGAAAACACGCTCGATGGTGAGTCCCGCGGGCGCGTTCTTGCGCCCTCGGAACCCGGCCGTCGACCTCTTGGTCGACCCCGAGTGGCCGGTCACCGTCTCTGTCATGGTTGCTCCTCGCCTGTGTCTGCCCTGAATCCGCAGAGCGTCCGTACTGCGCCTGTACTGCCGCGGTCTGTCGGGACCGCCCCGTTGGTAACGCCAGATGGTGCTGGTGGTGCAGGTCCTGCTCTATCCCCGATTTATGTCTGTTGGGTCGGCTTCAGCTGGTCCGGCTCGGTGCCCTGAGGCTCCTTCTCGGCCCGCAACAGCGCGATCTCGGTCTCGAAGTCGTCGGCGGACTCGAACTGCCGGTACACGCTCGCGAAGCGCAGGTACGCGACCTCGTCGAGCTCCCGCAGCGGCCCGAGGATCGCCAGTCCGACCTCGTGCGCGGGAACCTCCGGCGAGCCGCTGCCCTTGAGCGCGTCCTCGACCTTCTGTCCGAGCCGCGCGAGCTGGTCGGCGTTCACCGGCCGGCCCTTGCACGCCTTTCCGACCCCGTTGATGACCTTCTCCCGGCTGAACGGCTCGGTCGCGCCGGAGCGCTTCACGACCGTGAGCTGCATCTGCTCGACGGTGGTGAACCGCTTCTCGCAGACCGGGCACTGCCGGCGGCGGCGGATCGCTCCGCCGTCCTCGGCCACGCGGCTGTCGACGACCCGGGAATCGGCGTGACGGCAATACGGACAGTGCACGACGAATCACTCCTCCCGTGGGCCGCCGAGGCGGCGTTTCCGACCGCGCTCACGGCGTGGCCTGTGGATCAACCTGGGGACAACTTGTGTATGACCTGTGTGCAACTGACCACTACCTGTGGAAAATTACACCCGTGTAACCACTACATCTAGGGATATTAGATCGCTGCGCCGACAGTTTGCAAGAACGCCCGGATCGCGGGCGCGTCTCGTCTGCCCACACTTGTTTCAACACTCGCGCGGGCCTGTGTACTCCCGCGTGGCGCCACCGGAACGGGCCGATCGAGGCGCAAACTACGGGCTCCGCACCGGCCGGACGACGGCGTACGGCGGGACCCTCGCGCTCGACGGGGTGCGGGGTGTCAGCGGCTGATGAGGCGGTGGGTGAGCGCGGCGTTCCAGCCGGTGAGTTCGGCCGGGCGATTCGTGATGATTCCGTCGACTCCGGCGCGCTCCAGGACTGCCCAGCCGGCCGGATCGTCGACAGTCCAGATGTTGATCGCGACCCCGACCGCGTGCAGCTCGGCGACGATGGCCGGGCGGGTCAGGAAGGCGGACTCCGACGGGTTGTAAGCCGTCAGGTCGAGGTCTTTGGCCATCGCGACCGGATCGGGGTCGAGCGTGGCCCGGAGTAGGCCGAGGGGCAGTTCGGGGGCGAGTTCACGGACCCATCGCAGCTGCTGCGGCTCGAAGCTCTGCACGAAGACGCGGCCGCTCATCTCCTGGCGGTGGATCTCCTCGACGATCCGCGCGATCGACTCCGGCGGGTGCACACCCTTGAGCTCGAGCAGCAGATTCCCGCCGCGCGTCCTCAGGCCGTGGAGCTGCGCCGCGAGCGTCGGCACCCGCTGACCGGCGAACATCGGCGCGAACCACGAGCCGGCGTCCAACTCAGCCACCTGAGCCGCTGTCAACGATCGGATAGGTCCGGTGCCGTTGGTGGTTCGGTCGACGGTCTCGTCGTGGAGGACCACAGGTACGCCGTCCTTGGTCGGCTGCACGTCCGTCTCGATCCATTCGACCCCGGCACGCCGCGCGACCTCGTCGGATGCGGCCGTGTTCTCGGGAGCCGACGACGAGCCACCGCGATGGGCCCACACCCGCAGCGGTGCACCGGGATCACGGATGAAGATCGACACAAGTCTTGACCGTAGAAAAGCAACTCGAACACCATTCGATCCAGTGATGAACTACCTGCCAACGACAAAGGAACCCAGCATTTGCAGGGAGGCGGCGCCGAGGGAGCGCGGTGTGCACGCGGAGAGCCGTGCCGAGGGGACCCGGGATGGGTGAGGATGGCGGGATGAAGCCGGTGATTCTCGACGTCGATACGGGCCTGGACGACGCATGCGCGCTGTTGCTGGCGGCTCGGCATCCCGACCTCGACCTGAAGGCAGTGACCTGTGTCGGCGGCAACGTCGGAATCGACGACGTGGTGATCAACACCCTGACCGTGCTCGAAGCCGCAGGCCGGTCCGACGTCCCGGTCGCTCGGGGCGCGGCGCTGCCACTGCTTCAGCCGGTCCGGACTGCGCCGCACGTCCACGGGGTCGACGGACTCGGCGACCTGGACTGGCCACGATCGAGTCGTACGACGGACGCGCGGCATGCAGTCGAACTACTTCGCGATGTACTGCAGGACGCCGCGGCAACTGGCGAACTGGTGACACTCATTCCGTTGGCGCCGATGACGAACATCGCGCTACTGCTGCGCACGTATCCCGAAGCGGCCGCGGGATTGCGCGAGATCGTGTTCATGGGCGGCGCCGCTGGGATCGGGAACGCGACCGCGTCGGCGGAATTCAACATCTGGACCGATCCGGAGGCGGCGGCGATCGTGCTCACCGCGGCCGGCGAGCTCGGCGTGCCAGTGACGATGTACGGCCTGGATGTCTTCTACGACGTGGTGGTGACGTTGGAGCAGGCCCGTCAGCTGGGTGGGCCACCTTCGGCGGAGCTCGCGCGGAAGCTGATCGAGAAGCGCAGTGAGCTCTACAAGGCCGACGGAGCAAGTATCGGCGACGGCGGTGCGGTGTGTGCTGTGATCGATCCGTCCGGGCTGACGACCGAGCGATTCCCCCTCCGGGTGGAGCTGTCCGGGACCTGGTCCCGCGGCCGAACGATCGTCGACACCCGCGACTGGGCCGCGGACCTCACCAGCGACCCGCACGGCCCCTCGCCAACCGTCGTCCACGTGGCGACAGCTGTCGACGGCCCCCGCTACGCCGGCCTATGGCTGGACACAGTCAAGTAGGCGCTACCCCGAGGACGGTGCTCATGGCTGGATTCCGGCCGGACTATCCACTGCGGACCGAACGGCTGGAGTTGCGGCCGCATCGGATGGAGGACTTGGACGATCTGTTCACATTTCACTCGCGACCCGAGGTGGTGCGGTACACACCCTGGCCGGTGCGGGATCGCGAGCAGACACGTACTGCGCTGGAGAAGAAGCTGCCGCAGGGAGAACTGACTGCACCCGGGCAGTGGCTGGTGCTTGCGATCGTGCTCCGGGAGAGCGGGAGCGTGATTGGCGAGGTGCTGTTGAATTGGGCGAGCGAGCTTGATCAGCAGGGCGAGATCGGATTCGCCCTGCACACCGACTATCAGGGCAAAGGGCTTGCCGCCGAGGCTGCACGGGAGATGCTGCGGCTCGGGTTCGAGGATCTCGGGCTGCACCGGATCATTGCGGTTCTGGATGACCGGAACACCGCGTCTGCACAATTACTGGAACGGTTGGGGATGCGGCGCGAGGCTCATCACCTCGAAGCGCTCTTCTTCAAAGGCGAGTGGGCGAACGAATTCGTCTACGCGCTCTTGAAGGCGGAGTGGCTCAGCGAGCGATAGGAATTTGCAGCGTCTGGCCGGGGACCACGTCGGCTGAGCTGGCGAGCTTGTTGAGATCGGCGATCTTCTCGACGACGGTCGCAGGGTCCTGCGACGGATTGGTGCTCTGGGCAATCGACCACAGCGTCTGGCCGGGAGCGACCTGCACCGAGACGGTGTGGGAGAAGTCGGGACCCGGCTCGAGCACCCCGGCAACCCGCAGGCCGAGGACGGCGACCGCGGAGCCGAAGATGATCACCGAGACGGCGGTCAGCAGCATCCGGCCACGCCGGGTCAGTCGCAACGCCGGCGCTTCAACCTCAGCAACCGCCCGACGGCGTGCCCGCGCCGACACCGGCTCATCAGTCCCGGCCAAACGGCCAGCCCGCGCTGACGCCGGCTCCTCGGCCACGGCCAGGCGGCGGACCCGCGCGGATGCCGGGGTCGCGTTGTGGTCGTCGACGAGGCGGAGGTCCGTGCGGCCACGGCGGGCTGCGTCGGCCTCGCGGCCGAGGACCTCGCCGGAGCAGGCGCGGACCGGAAGTGGCTCGGTGGTGGTGCCGGCGATCCGGCGGCGACGCGGCGCGCCACCCGGGGACGGCGCAACCTCAGGCGCCCCGCGCCCTACCAGTGCATCTCCAGCCGGCACATCTCCAGCCAGTGCATCCGTTGCGAGAGCCGTTGTGCTCATCGGATCCTCCAGAACCTAGTCCAGTCCACGTCCTGCGGTGTCGATCTCTGTCTATCGGGCGCCTCCGACAGTTTCTGAAAACCATCGGCCCGAACACCTGTTCGATCGAACGCCTGTACGAATGATTACCGGTCAGGCACTCTGGACGCAACCTCTTCCAACCACGACACGCCAAGGAAATTCCCGGACTTCACTGCGCCTTATAACCCGACACACGAACAGATGTGCGAACCGACACGCCTTCGAACAGATGTTTGAAGAATCTCAGGATTCGGTCTACGGTCATGTCAGTCGAGCAAGCTTTTGGCCGGTGTGCGACCACCGGCCCGACCTGAGGGAGCACCACCGATGGCCAGGACGCCGAGCGGTTCCAGCAAGGACGAGCGCCGCGCCGTGAAGGCCGGCGAGGCGGCGGACCAGACCGAGCCAACCGTCGCCGAGCTGCCGGACGGCCCCGCAGACGCGACCGGCCTGACGCCGCGGCAGCGACGCGTGCTCGACGTCATCCGTGATTCGGTCGACCGGCGCGGCTACCCTCCCTCGATGCGTGAGATCGGCGAGCGGGTCGGCCTGACCAGTTCGTCGTCGGTGTCGCATCAGCTGCGGGTGCTGGAGCAGAAGGGCCTGCTCCGCCGCGACCCGAACCGCCCGCGCGCCATCGAGGTGCGCTATCCGGGCGAGGTCGACGCGGCGGCCCGGCGATCAGCCCTCGGCTCGGTGCGACAGACGTCGTACGACGAAACTGGTGCGGGCGACGCGCATCCGGACGCGGTCTACGTGCCGGTGGTCGGCCAGATCGCCGCCGGTAACCCGATCCTGGCCGAGCAGGAGATCGAAGAGGTCTTCCCGTTGCCCAAGGCAATGGTCGGCGAAGGCACGCTGTTCATGCTGAAGGTCAAGGGCGAGTCGATGATCGACGCGGCCATCTGCGACGGCGACTGGGTGGTCGTGCGCCAGGAGCAGACCGCGGAGAACGGCGACATCGTGGCCGCGATGATCGACGGCGAGGCGACGGTGAAGACGTTCAAGAAGACCAAGACCGAGATCCTGCTGCTCCCGCACAACCCTGCCTTCGAGCCGATCGACGGCAAGGACGCGGTCATTCTCGGAAAGGTCGTAACAGTTCTGCGCCGAGTCTGACATCTCAGACGGCGAGCGAACTCGGGCGTGTCGTGTCAGCATTGAGTCATGACGACTGTCTATGACTTCAGCATGCGCCGGATCGAAGGCAATGAACAGTCTCTTGCCGATTTCCGCGACCAGGTGCTCCTGGTGGTGAACACGGCTTCGCAGTCCAGCCAGACCCCGCAGTACGCCGGTCTCCAACGGCTCTACAAGACCTACCGGAGACAGGGTTTTTCGGTGCTTGGCTTTCCCTGCGACCAGTTCGGCCACCAGGAGCCTGGTGACGAGGCCGAGATCGCGAACTACGTTTCGACGATCTACCACGTCACGTTCCCGATGTTCTCCAAGATCGACGTCAACGGATCCAAGACGCCTCCGCTGTTCAACTGGCTGAAGCGTGAGCAGGGCGGCCTGCTCGGCGGTCGGATCAAGTGGAACTTCACCAAGTTCCTGATCGGCCGCGACGGTGGGGTGATCGCGCGCTACTCGCCGACTCACACCCCGGAGAAGCTGGCCGACAAGATCGAGACCGCGCTGGCAGTGCCCGCGCCGTCCCGGGAAGCGAACGACTGACCCACCGCACGGAATCGGGGCCGTACGCAACAGTTGTTTGACCACCGCCCGAGGTTCCTGCCGGCATTGGCCGAAAACCCTTGTTTTCTGAGACATCTGAACACTCGACGTCTCACCGCCGCAGAGCTCGCACCGCATTCCGAACAACTTCTCGCCACCCCTGCATGTCCTGAATGCGTGGTCGCCGGCACCTCCTCTGCACGCGAACCTGCCCAAGCATCGGCACGATCGCCGACCCGAAGAGCCGACGAGCCCCTCCTACGGCCGACTTTGTGCATCAGATCCGCACGCCGTCGCTCCCAGGACACGGATGTGGTGCACAAAGTGGAAATTGGCCGGACACGGGGGCCGCACGGCGATCGGAGCTGCGCGGCGAGCCCGGACGGGGGTGGGCGCCGGTGGTGGTGCTAGTCGCGGTCGACTAGGACGGAGTCTGGATCGATGTCCAGGCGAAGACCTCGCCACACGGGATGCCGCAGACGGGCGTCGGCGGCCCAACCGGAGAAGGTGACTTCGGCGACCAGGACCGGGTCGAGCCAATGGGCGCGGCGACGGTCGGACGTAGGGATGGTGGCCGGATCGAACGGCGGGGCGTCGATCTCCAGACCGGCCAGCTCCGCGCTGAGCAGATCGAGCGTCGCGAAGTCGAGGCCGGAGCCGACCTTGCCGATCAACACGAGCTCACCGCCGGGTTCGTCGTACGCGCCGCAGTAGAACGAGCCGATCCTGCCTTGGCGATTTCCCTCGCCCGGATGCCAACCGCAGAGGATCACGTCGCGCGTCTTCACCGGCTTGACCTTGATCCAGTCGCTGCTGCGCCGGCCGGCCAGGTAGCGCGATTTCCGCCGCTTCGCGACCACGCCCTCGAGCCCTGTCGAGGCTGACAACTCCAGTGCTTGTTCGCCGTCGGAGTAGGCCGGTGGGATCTCCCAGAACGGGTCGCCGATCTCGAGGGAATCGAGGAGTCCGCGACGATCGTCGTACGTTGCCTCTAGCAACCACTCCCCGTCGAAGCGGAGGATGTCGAACAGCCGCACCGAGACCGGGACTTCGGTGATCAGGTGGCGCAGGTGACGCGGGTCGCGGACGTGCATCCGTCGTTGCAGCAGGCCGAACGAGGGTGCGCCGTTCTCGTCCAGGGTGACGATCTCGCCATCCAGTACGGCGGGCAACCGCAGGCCAGGCGCCTCCGCCAGGCCGACCAGCTCGGGGTATCCGCCGGACACGTCACGGCTGTTGCGCGACCACAACCGGCAGACGCCGGCGTCGACCTCGGCGATGACGCGGATGCCGTCCCACTTCATCTCGTACGACCAGCCCGGACCCGACGGCATCTCCCCCAGCGCTGCCATCATCGGCAGCACCGGAGGACCGTTCGGGCTCATGTGGATTGCAATCGCTTCAGCGCGCCGAGCACCTTCTCACGATCGGCGGTCGGCCACATCGGGGGCAAGGAGGCGCGCAGGAACCCGCCGTACCGCTGGGTGACGATGCGGGGATCCAGGATCGCGACCACGCCACGATCGGAACTGCGGCGGATCAGCCGGCCGGTCCCCTGCGCCATCAGCAGCGCGGCGTGGGTCGCGGCAACGGCCATGAACCCGTTCCCGCCCGCTTCGTCCACTGCGCGCTGCCGTGCGGCCATCAGCGGCTCGTCCGGACGTGGGAACGGGACGCGGTCGATGATCACGAGGTTGCAGGTCGAGCCCGGTACGTCGATCCCCTGCCACAACGACAGCGTCCCGAACAGCGACGTCTCCGGATCGTCGACGAACTCGCGGGCCAACTCTCCCAGCTGCGCGTCGCCCTGGCAGAGGATCGTCAGGTCGGTCGCCTCCCGGACCGCGGCCGTTGCTGCCTCGGCCGCTCGACGGGACGAGAACAGACCGAGGGTCCGGCCGCCGGCAGCGGTCACGAGATCGATGATCTCGTCGAACTGCTTCTGCCCGAGTCCGTCGCGATGCGGCGGCGGCAGGTGCTTGGCGACGTACAGGATCGCCTGCTTCTCGTACTCGAACGGGGAACCCACGTCGAGACCGCGCCACGGCAGCGGCGCGGTCTCGGAGTCCTCGAGCTCCGGCATTTCCTGGTCGTCCTCGAGCCGGTCCGCAGGGCGGAGGCCGACCTGGCGGGCGATCGAGTCGAAGTCGCCGCCGAGGGTGAGGGTCGCCGAGGTGAGCACCGCCGTACGGTCCTTCAGCACGAGCTCGCGCAGCAGGCCGGCGACCGTGAGCGGCGCGATCCGGAGCTCGCGGCCGAAGCGGTCGCGGTCGATCATCCAGACGACGTCGAGGTCGCTGAGCGCGGCGACGCGCTCGGAGACGTCGAAGACCTCCTTGACCGCGCCCTTCGACTGTCGCTTGGCGCCGTCGGGGTCGTCGTCCTTGTCGTCGGACTTCTTGTTGAGGTCGGAGTACAGCGCGCGGGCGGCGTCACGGACGAGGGCGGCCGCCTCGAGGACAGGGCCGTTCGCGGCTTCGATCCGGCCTTCGCGGGTGCCGTCGAGGGCGGCCCGGAGCGCGTCGGAGGCGTCGATCAGGTCATCGGCCTTGTCGTCGTCGACAAAGCGGCGGGCTCGCTTGGCGGCGCGCTCGACCGACTGCGGCGAGAGCTCGTCGCCCGCGGCGCCGGTGACCCGAGCCGGGAGCTCGTGGGCCTCGTCGACGATGACGACGTCGTGCTCGGGCAGAACAGTGCGGTTCTCGAAGGCGTCGATCGAGAGCAGGGCGTGATTCGTGATGACGATGTCCGCCTTGCGGGCCTGCTCCTTGGCCTTCTCCGCGAAGCACTCCTCGCCGTACGGGCATTTCTGCGCGCCGAGGCACTCACGGGCGGCGATGGCGACCTGGGACCAGGCCTGGTACTGATGCGAGGGCGCGTGGTCGCGATCGCCGGCCTCGCCGTCGCGCAACTGCTGCTCGGCCCAGTCGCGCAGCTCGAGCACCTGCTGACCGACCTGTCCGGGCGGCGGAACGTCGATGAGCATGCCGTCCTCGTCCGGCGCACCCTCGCGGATCCGGTGCAGGCAGGCGTAGTTGTTGCGGCCCTTCTGGATCGCGTACGACGGTCTGCGCGGCAGCAGCTTCTCCGTGGCGTCCAGAAGCGCAGGCACGTCGCGGTCGACAAGCTGGGATTGCAGAGCCAGAGTCGCGGTGGAGACGACGACGCGGCGGTCCTCGATGGCGTGCAGCAGCGCGGGAACGAGATACCCGAGCGACTTCCCTGTGCCGGTCCCCGCCTGGACGAGGAGATGCGAGCCGTCGTGCATAGCGGTGTTGACGGCCTCGGCCATCTCCACCTGGCCAGGTCGGGTCTGCCCGGCAATCCCGGAGACAGCGGCTTCGAGCAGTTCGCGTACGTCAACACCCACCGCCACACCCTAGCCCGGCAGGCCGACAGATTTCCGGTCCGGCCGGACCGGGTGTGGATAACCCCGTCAGCGCGCTGGGTCGAGGGCAGCCTCACGAGCATGCGCGGCCGCATGGTCGACGTCGCGGTGGGTCACAGCCAGGTAGGCGACGAACACCGCGAAGAGCAGCAGCCCGACCCCGGTGACAGGACCGAGTCCCCAGCCGACGCCGCCGTCGTGCGTACCCTTCCCGAGCCAGTCTGCGACCGAGGCGCCGAGCGGCCGGGTCAGCACGTACGACGCCCAGAACGCGACCGTGACGTTGAGGCCGAGCTTCCACAGGGCGAGCGGTACCAGGATGAGCACGCCGAAGAGCAGGATCGACCAGGTGAAGCCGAGGCCGAAGTCGATCGCGGTGGCGTCACCGACGGCGGTACCGAGGCCGAAGGTGAGCAGGACAACACCCCAGTAGAACCGCTCGCGGCGGGCCGTGGTGATCGAGTGCACCGAGATGGTTCCCTCGCTGCGCCGCCACCAGGTCAGCAGGCCGCACAGCAGGACGAGGTAGACGATGGAGTCGAACCAGTACGGCGTCCCGAGCGCGACGTGTGGTCCGTCGGCGATCATCGTGCCGAAGAGCGCGACGCCGAGGACCGTGGTCCAGTAGCGCACCGGATGGTAGGTATCGGCCTTCAGTTGCAGGTAGAGGGCAGTAAAAAAGCCGCCGACTCCAATGACCGCGGCTAGCGGGATGCTGATGGTGCCGAGGAAGTCCGAGGCGGTCTCCCCGATCCCGGTCGTCAGTAGCTTGATCACCCAGAACATAAAGAAGACCGCGGGAACCTTCGGGGCCGCGAACACTCGTGTTTGCACGGTCCCGAAGGCTACGGCCGCCAACCTGAGAGACCGCTGAGTCAGACCACGGCCCCGCGGTCGGGCTGAGCGTCCCGGTCGACCTGGGCGCGCTTGGAGCGTGGGGGTGGGGCGGGATAGCGGCGTTCGAGCTCCAGCAGCAAGGGCGCCGCGGTCAGGTTGGAGGAGTACGTGCCGACGAGGATGCCCAGGAGCAGGGCGAGGGCGAAGTCGGCCAGGGAATCGCCGCCCAGGAAGAGCAGGGCCGCGAGGATGAAGAGAGTGGAGATACCGGTGTTGATCGTGCGTGGGAGCACGTTGACGATGGCGGTGTCGATGACCGGGCCGAGGTTCTCCGTCGACCGGGCGTTGCGGGTTTCGCGGATGCGGTCGAAGACGACGACCGAGTCGTTCACGGTGTAGCCGATGATCGTGAGGATCGCGGCCAGGAAGATCCCGTCGATCGGCTTGCCGGTCCAGGCGAACACGCCGACCACGACCGCGACGTTCTGCACCAGGGCGAGCACCGCGCCGGCACCGAATGTCCAGCGGAAACGGATCGCCAGATACGCGAGTTGGGCGAGCAATGCGATGCCTAGGGCAATGAGGCCTTTGTTGCGGAGCTCTTCACCCAGTGACGGACCGATGCTCTCGTTGCGAACGAGCTCGGTACCGCCGCCGATCCGGGAGATGGACTCGCGGATCTTCTCGGCCTCGTCGTCGCTGATCGTCTCCGTCCGCACGGTGATGTCGTCCGCACCCGATGCCTGCACCACGGCACTCGGATAACCGGCTTCGGCGACGGCAGCCCGCGCCTGGTCCGGTGTGATCCGCTGGGCGGTGCTCACCTCGAGCAGCCGCCCACCGGTGAACTCGATGCCAAGATTCAGACCGCGTACGGCGACGCCCGCGAAAGCCACGACGATCGCCACCGCGGTGATCGTCAGCCATCGACGGCTGTGCTTCATCAGCGCCGGTCGCCGCGCCTCGAGCCAGACCCGCACGCGGCCGTGGCCGGCGATCCCGCTCAGGCCGGGGCGACGCAGTACGAATCCACGCGAAACAAGGAACTCCGCGAGCACTCGCGTCACGACCAGCGCGGACAGCATCGAGGCGAGCACACCGATCGACAGCGTGACACCGAAGCCACGAACCGGACCGGCAGCCAGGAAGAACAGCAGTCCCGCGGCGAGCAGGGTGGTGACATTGGAGTCCGCGATCGCGGACAGCGCATTCTGGAAGCCACTACGCAGCGAGCGACGCAACCCGTCGGTGCGACCGGCGATGTAGTCCTCACGGGCCCGCTCGAAGACAAGGACATTCGCATCGACCGCCATGCCGATGGCCAGCACGAAGCCGGCCAGACCGGGCAAGGTGAGCGTGGCTCCGAGTGCGGTGAGTGCCGCGTACGACATCCCGGCGTACCCGATCAGGCCGAGCACGGCCATCAGGCCCACCAGGCGGTAGACGATCACGATGAACAAGGCGGTCAGCGCCAGCCCGATGATCGCGGCGAGCGCGCTGGCCTGGATGGCGTCCTGGCCGAGCGACGGACCGACCGTGCGCTGGTCGATCACCTGGACCGGCACGGGCAGCGCGCCACCGGAGATCAGCGCGGCCAGGTCCTTGGCTTCGGGCTCGGTGAAGCTGCCCGAGATCGTCGTCGTACCGCCGCCGATGCCGACGTTGCAGAGCTGGTTGCCGCCGTTCGGATCGACCTGCGGCGAGCTGATGATCTCGTTGTCGAGCACGATCGCGATCAGCCGGGGCGGGGTGTTGACCGGGTTGCACGCGGCCTTGCCGGTGATGCCGGCCCAGATCTTGCCGCCGTCGCCCTTGAAGTTCATCTCGACGAACCAGCCCTGCGTGATCTGCTGCGGATCCAGCCGCCCCTCGGCACCGCTGACCAGCTCGCCCGTCATCGCCGGCTTGGCCAGCTGCAGGAATCCCTGCCCACTCTCGCTCGGCAGATACAGATCCCCTGCGGCAGGCTTCGCGGGTTTTTCGGCGACCTGGTCGAGCACCTCGTGGAACGTGAGCTGCGCGGTCTTGCCGATCACCTTGGCCGCTTCGCGCGGGTCCTGCACACCGGGCAGCTCGACGATGATCCGGTTCTCACCCTGACGCGTCACATTCGGCTCGCTGACGCCGAGGGCGTCGATCCGCCGGTGCAACACCTGAGTGGCCTTGTCGGTGGTCTCCTTGGTCGCCTTGACCGTCGGTGAGTCCTTCGCCTCCAGGACGATCTGCGTCCCGCCGCGCAGGTCCAGGCCGAGCTGTGGCCGGGCGGTCAGCACGACGTACGTCGAGGCCGCCAGGACTGCGAAGGCGATCAGGGCACGGATGAGGGACGACCGGTTCACTACAGCCTCCGGAGCTGGGCACCCGCGGTGCGGATGTCGTGACAGAGAGCATTCACGCGAGCGTGAGCGGACAGTCTAGGCATAGGCGACCAATTCGCATTTGCGGCGAATGTAAAAGCGACTGAGTCGCGACTGGGCAGTGCCATGGCACCATCGGGCGGCCGAATTGATTGACGCGTCAGGTGTGGCCGCCCTAGCTTCTCCCCACCTCGGTCCGTAGGCGCCTACCGGCCGATGGTGATCACCCCTCCGCCCCGGTGGGTGACCGTTCCTTGAGGAGGAACCATGCGTCGCGTCATTCTCACTCTCACAGCCGCCCTCGTCCTCACAACCACAGCAGGCGTTGCCGGTGCCGCGCCCGAGCCACAGAAGCTCGTCCCGGTTCAGTTCGCCCAGGCCGAGCCTGGCGTGACCGCTATCCCGGATACGTACATCGTCGAACTGAAGAAGGGTGCGCGGGCCAAGAGCGGGATCACCGCGCAGCGCCAGTTCAGCACGGCGATCAACGGATTCAGCGCCAAGCTCTCCGCGGCCCAGCTGGCCGAGCTGCGCAAGAGTTCCGATGTTGTCGCGATCTCTCAGGACGTGTACGTCGAGAACGCGCTCGACACCACCCAGCCCAATCCGCCGGCGTGGGGTATCGACCGGATCGACCAGCGCAACCTGCCGCTGTCCGCGTCGTACACCTACACCCGCACCGGATCCGGCGTGAACGCGTACATCATCGACTCCGGCGTGGACCCGAGCCACCCGAACTTCGGTGGCCGGGCCACGTTCGACTTCAACGGCCTCGACACCAACAACACCGACTGCAACGGCCATGGCACCCACGTGGCCGGCACCATCGGCTCCGCGTCGTACGGCGTGGCCAAGAGTGTCCGGCTGCATGGTGTGAAGTGGCTGAACTGCAGCGGTGGCGGTACGGCGTCAGCCGCGATCGCAGCCGTCGACTGGGTGACTCGCAATGCGGTGAAGCCCGCTGTCGCAAATGCGTCCTGGAACTTCCCTGCCAACACCACACTGGAGAATTCACTCCGCGCAATGATCAACTCCGGGGTCTTCTTGGCCGCATCTGCCGGGAACACCGGGGCAAACTCCTGCAATCTGCTCCCCCGCAAGATCGAGACCGCACTGGTCACGGCCGCATCCACGTCGACCGATGCGCGAGCGTCGTACTCGAGCACTGGCCCGTGCGTGGACGTGTACGCACCGGGCTCCGACATCGTGTCCACGCTGCCCGGTAATACCACCGGCTCCTACAACGGCACGTCGATGGCAACGCCGCACGTCGCGGGCGTCGCCGCGCTCTACCTACAGACAAGCCCATCCGCGACCCCCGCCACGGTCAAGTCCTACATCGAGACGAACGCCACCCCCAACGTCGTGAGTGGCGGCTCCACCGGCAGCACAGTAAACCGCCTGCTCTTCACCAACGGGCTCTAACAACTACGTGCCAGCTCGACAGGAGGTGTCGGACCGTCGGCCGCTCATCCAAGCCCCGCTGAGCGGCCGACAAACTAAGCAACCCCAACACCTCCTGTCGAACTGCACATCACGCCAGGTTTTCGATGGCGTAGCGGACTAGCTCGGCGCGGTTGTGGAGTTGGAGTTTGCGGAGGGTGTTTTGGACGTGGTTTTCGACGGTTCGGTGGGACAGGACCAGGCGGGTTGCGATCTGGCGGGCGGTGAGGCCGCGGGCGACCAGGCGGAGGATCTCTGTTTCTCGGTCGGTCAGGTGCGGCACCTCTGGACCGGTCGTGCCGAGGCGGCGGTACTCACCCAGCAGCAGACCGGCCAGGCCGGCGCTGAAGACCGCATCCCCTTCGGCGGTTCGGCGTACGGCGTCGTCGAACTCGTCCAGTGACGCCGACTTGACCAGATACCCGGACGCGCCGTTCTTGACCGCAGCCAGTACGTCGTCCTGCTCAGCGCTGGCCGATAACACCAGTATGCGCGTGTCCGGCAGGGCCGAGGTGATCTCGCGGGTCGCGTCGACACCGGAACCATCGCCGAGCTGCAGATCCATCACCACCACGTCCGGCCGGGTCGCCAACGCGATCTTCACGGCACTGGACACATCCGAGGCCGTGGCACAGACGTCGTATCCACGACTGCCCAGATCACGCGCCACGCCCTCGCGCCACATCGGATGGTCGTCGACGATCATCACTCGGGTCATTTCGTTGCCACCTTCAACTCCCACTCGGTTCCGTCACCCAGAGCGGTCCGGACTGTGACTGTGCCACCCAGGTCGGTGATGCGGCCCCGGATCGACTGGCTCACGCCGAGGTGCCCGTCGACACGGGCCTGCTCGAGGCGGGCCACCGTCGTACCGATCCCGTCGTCGCGGACCGAGACCACCACCTCGGTGCCGAGGTCCTCGACCACCACCCAGGATCGCGCCTCACCGCCGGCATGCTTGATCACGTTACTCAGAGCTTCTTTGACCGCGGCAACCAACTCCACAGCGGTGGCCACCGGCAACAACACCGGTCCGGCCGGCACCACCACATCGACCCGAGTAGTGGCGAGAGGCAACAGCAGCCCGCACAGATCGACGCGATCATCATCGGCAACAGCCGAACGCGCCGACATCAAGGTGCGCAGGGCAACTTCCTGCTCGGCCGCCAACTGAGCCAGCTCGAGCGCTTCACCACCGATCGTCGTACCGCGACGCTGCACCTGCGCCAGCACCTGCAGTACCCCGTCGTGAATCGACCGGCTGAGCCGAAGTCTCTCCGCGGTCGCGCTCTCGGTGGCGATCGCCGAGCGCAGCCGGGCTCCGGCCCGCCGCATGGTCGAGGCGGCGTACCCGACGACGAGCCCCGACACCAGCAGGAGCTGGACGTTGCTGAGGATGCGCGACGCATTGTCGAAGCCGCGTAGGGAAAGCAGCGCGAGGCTGATGGTCGCGGCTCCGAGCAGCCCGCCGTCCCGACCACGGGAGATGGCGAGTGCGAGCACCGGTCCGGCCGCCCACACCGAGGTCAACACCGACGCACCGCCCCGGATGTCCATCAGCGGCTGCGCCCAGAGGGTCGCGTACATGCAGCCGATCGTCACGACCAGATCGGCGAACGCGAGGCGAGTGTTCCGCCGCCCCCAGCGCCGGCTGTAGCCGATCGACGAGATGACCGTCCAGACACCCATCACGGCCAACTGCAGCACCGCTCCGGACGGCCGGACGATCCCGTCCCACCGGGTCCAGACGCCGAGGCAGGCGAATCCCCAGGTGATGATGCGGAACGCCACCAGGGCACGCCACAGCGGCTGCAGCAGGTCGACCGGCTCGCGCTCCACCGGGCCAGTCTGCCAACGAAGGAGGCTGCGATGCCTGAGTAGTTCCACTCGTGCAGGATTCCCCGCACCTTTCCCGGATTTTCCCGATTCCACTTCAGCTCGGCCGATTTTCCCCGTACTCTCGCGCAAAACACGCTCGGGGGAGCACCTGGTCACGCCGCGTCACCATACGCGGCGGGCACCGATCCAGCATGGAGGGGAATCGTGCGCAAGCTACCCGCCGGGCTGTTCAGCCTGGCCCTTGCGGCGACGTTCGGACTGAGTATGGCCTCGTCCGGCGCCGCCGCCCCGCCGCCGCAAGCAGCGCCCACGGCCACCACCGCCAGTGAGCCGGCTCAGACGTCCGACGAGCTGTCCAGCCCGCAGGAGGACAAGCGTCGTGACCTGCGGCAGGAGGCGCTGACCAAGGTCCTCAACGGACAGGCCAAGCCCGAACAGCGCAACGGCAGCACGGTGGTCAACCTCGGCACCACGCCCGCGCCGAAGAGCGCGAAGGCCACCAAGAACGCCAAGGGCAAGGTCGACCAGTACGTCGAGCTGTCCCGGGAGAAGACCGACCGGATCTTCGTCGTGCTGGCCGAGTTCGGTAACGAGCGCCACCCGGACTACCCGGACCAGGACACGGCCCCGTCGATCCCCGGCCCGACCCGGTTCGACGGCCCCTTGCACAACCAGATCCCGGCCCCGGACCGCTCGGTGGACAACTCCACGATCTGGCAGGCCGACTACAGCCAGCAGCACTTCCAGGACCTGTACTTCGGCAACGGGAACTCGGTCAAGGAGTTCTACGAGAAGCAGTCCTCCGGCCGGTACTCGGTGTCCGGTGAGGTCACCGACTGGGTCAAGGTCAAGTACAACGAAGCTCGGTACGGCCGGTCCAACGGCAAGCCGTGTACCGGCAACGTCTGCAACAACACCTGGAACCTGGTCCAGGACGCGGTCAACCAGTGGGTCGTCGACCAGCAGGCGAAGGGCCGCACCCAGGCGCAGATCACCGCGGACCTGAAGACCTTCGACCAGTGGGACCGCTACGACTACGACCACGACGGCAACTTCAACGAGCCGGACGGGTACATCGACCACTTCCAGATCGTGCACGCCGGCGGCGACCAGGCCGACGGTGACCCGTACCAGGGCGAGGACGCCATCTGGTCGCACCGCTGGTCGGTCCAGTTCCCCGGCGGCCCGGCGAACAACCCGCGCGGTGGCGCCCAGATCGGTACCACCGGCATGTACGTCGGCGACTACACGATCCAGCCGGAGAACGGCGGCGTCGCGGTCTTCGCGCACGAGTACGGCCACGACCTCGGTCTGCCGGACGAGTACGACACCGCCGGCGGCGAGAACGGCGTCAACTGGTGGACGGTGATGGCCCAGAACCGGGTCAGCTCGGCCACCGACGGCGGGATCGGCGAGCGGGTCCAGAGCATGGGTCCGTGGGACAAGCTGCAGCTCGGCTGGCTCGACTACGAGATCGTCAACTCCGGCCAGAACCGGACCGTCGACCTCGGCCCACAGGAGTACAACTCCAAGAAGGCGCAGAGCCTGGTGGTGACGCTGCCGAAGAAACAGGTCGTCCACCAGCTGGTGCCGCCCGCGGTCGGGACGAAGTCCTGGTGGAGCGGTCAGGGCAACAACTTCACCCACACCATGAGCCGTTCGGTCACGCTGCCGGCGGGCCAGCCCGCGAGCCTGACCTTCCAGGCGAACTGGGACATCGAGGACTGCGGCCCGGACCCGTGTGACTACGCCTACGTCGACGTGAACGACGGCAGCGGCCTCACGCCGATCAAGGGCAGCATCACCAAGGATGCCGAAGGCAACGGCATCGACGGCAAGAGCAACGGCTGGGTGCCGGCCACGTTCGACCTGTCGGCGTACGCCGGCAAGACGATCACGCTGCAGTTCCGCTACGCGACCGACCCGGCCGCCGGCGGTATCGGCTTCTTCGCCGACGACATCAAGGTGACGTCCGGCGCGACGACGGTGGTCAGCTCCGGTGCGGAGACCTCGCCCGACGGCTGGACGCTGAACGGGTTCTCCGCGGCGGGTTCGTCGTTCACGACCCTGTTCGACAACTACTACCTCGCGGCGAACATCAACTACATCGACCACGACCAGTACCTGAAGACCGGCCCGTACAACTTCGGCTGGAACACCACTCTGCCGGACAAGGTCGAGCACTTCCCGTACCAGGACGGTCTGCTGGTCTGGTACTGGGACACCTCGCAGGCCGACAACAACACCAGCGTGCACCCGGGCGCCGGTCTGATCCTGCCGGTCGACTCGCACCCGACGCCGATCAACCGGATCGACGGAACGCTGTGGCGTCCGCGGATCGGCGCGTACGACGCTCCGTTCGGGCTGGAGAAGGCGGATTCGTTCACGCTGCACTTCAACGGCCAGGCCAGCTACATCCGTGGCCAGAACGCCGCTCCGACCTTCAACGACAGCAAGTCCTACTGGTCGGCGGACCAGCCGACGAGTAGCGTCCAGGTCCCGAACAACGGAGTCAACATCAAGGTTGTCTCCAAGAACGGCACCACGATGAAGGTCCAGGTCTCGAAGCGCAAGTAGGCACGACAGCAAACAACCCCCAGGACCGCAGGGTCCTGGGGGTTGTTCTTCGTGTCTTACTGAGCCGCTGCGACCTGGTACGGCGTGAGGTCGCCGGCCAGACCCGGGTGGACCCGGGCAGTCACGCGAGTACCGTCTGCCGTGTGCTCGAGCTGGTCCACCGCGCCCTCGGAGTGGATCCGGGAGACCAGGTCACCCCGGTCGTACGGGAGCAGCAGATCGACGGCCACGTCCGGGCGAGGCAGTGCGGCCTCGACCAGCGTGCGGAGCTTGTCGATTCCTTCGCCGGTGTGCGCGGAAACGACGATCGCCTGCGACTCGCGGTGCAGGATCGGAGCCAGCGCCATCGGGTCGGCGATGTCGCCCTTGTTAATCACGATGATCTCCGGGACGTCGGCAGCGCCGATCTCGTTGAGCACCTCGCGGACCGCCTGGATCTGAGCCAGCGGGTCGGGGTGTGAACCGTCGACCACGTGCAGCAGCAGATCCGCGTCCGCGACCTCCTCCAGCGTCGAGCGGAACGCCTCGACAATGTCGTGCGGCAGGTGCCGGACGAACCCGACGGTGTCGGTGAACGTGTACACGCGCCCGTCGGAGGTCGTCGTACGCCGGGTCGTCGGGTCCAGGGTCGCGAACAGTGCGTTCTCGACCAGGACACCCGCGCCGGTGATCTTGTTCAGCAGCGAGGACTTGCCGGCGTTGGTGTAGCCCGCGATCGCGACCGAAGGGATCGAATGCCGGCGGCGCTCCTGGCGCATCGTCGACCGCGTGCCCTTCATGTCCTTCAGCTCACGGCGCAGCTTGGAGATCTTGGTGTTGATCCGGCGCCGATCGGTCTCGATCTTGGTTTCACCGGGGCCACGGCCACCGATACCGCCACCGGCCGCACCGACGCGTCCACCGGCCTGGCGGGACAGGTTTCCACCCCAACCACGCAGGCGCTGCTTCATGTACTGCAGCTGGGCCAGCTCGACCTGGGCCTTGCCTTCCTTGCTCTTCGCGTGCTGCGCGAAGATGTCCAGGATCAGCGCGGTCCGGTCGACCACCTTGACCTTGAGCTTGTCCTCCAGGTTGCGCAGCTGCGCGGGAGCCAGCTCACCGTCGGCGATCACGGTGTCGGCGCCGAGCGACGCGACCAGGTTGCGCAGGTCGGCCACCTTGCCGGAACCGATGAAGGTCGCCGCGTCGGGCTTCTTCCGCCGCTGGATCACGCCGTCCAGAACCTCGGAACCGGCGGTCTCGGCGAGCAGCTTCAGCTCGGCCAGCGAGTTCTCTGCGTCCTCGGCGCTGCCCTCGGTCCAGACGCCGACCAGCAGCACCCGCTCGAGCAGCAGCTTGCGGTACTCGACCTCGCTGATGTCGGTCAGCTCGGTCGACATGCCCACGACGCGGCGAAGCGCCTGGCGCTCCTCCAGCTCGAGGCCCTCGGTGGACAGTTCTGAGTCGTGACCCGTCGACGAATCGCCTGAGTCATCGCCCTGGATCAGGTCGAGTTCGACGTCGGTGGTCTCGTCAAATGCATTAGGTTGGGTCGTCATATACCTTCCATCGTGGCACGGGCCACCAGTACAGGCGACCCGATTAACTGAGTCAACGCCCCACGCACTACCCGAATTCCCCGTTCAGGCGGGGAGCCAGGCGCGATCGAACTCACCGCGAGCGTGCAGAACGGCCGGCCCGGTCAGCTCCAGATGGTTGTCCGCACGCCACGTCACGCTGACTTCACCGCCTGGTACGCCGACCCGATAGGTGACCGGAAGCCCGTCCCGGGCAGCCCGGGCGGCCGCCACGGTCACGGCACACGTCCCGGTCCCGCAGGACCGCGTCTCCCCCGATCCGCGCTCGTGGACCCGCATCTGGACGTCGCCGGGCCCCCGTCGTACGACGAACTCGATGTTGACGCCGTGGGGGAAGGCATCCTGTGGTGACCAGGTGGGCTGGTCACAGAGGTTGCCGGGCTCACGTAGGTCGTCCACGAAGGCGACAGCGTGCGGATTGCCCATGTCCACGTGCACGGCCGGCCACTGGTGCCCGTTCGCGTCCACGACGATGCCGGCCGGCCCGGGGAGCGTCGGCTCACCCATATCCACGGTCAGCGTGCCGTCGTCGTTCTGTACGACGTCCTTGACGCCGGCCCGGGTCCCGACGCGGACCGGCTTGGAACCGATCAACCCGGCCTCGGCCAGGTAGCGGACGAACACGCGCACGCCGTTCCCGCACATCTCCGCGATCGAACCGTCCGCATTGCGGTAGTCCATGAACCAGTCGCCGCCGTCCTCGACGTACGACTGCCGGTCGCCCTGGATCACCCGCAGAACGCCGTCCGCACCGAGACCCGCGTGGCGATCGCAGAGGAAGCGCACCAGCGCGGCATCCAGGTCCCCGTGGACCGAACCGTCGGGGTCGGGCAGCACCACGAAGTCGTTCTCCGTGCCGTGCCCCTTCAACCAGGGAAACGTGCTCATGGCAGAAGGGTACGGTGTGCGTCGTGGAGCTCATTGCCTACTTCTGGGAGCGTGAGGACGCCTCGGCGGTCGTAGCGCGGCTGGGCGGTGAGGTGCGGCGCGGCCGATTCCATGGTGAGGACGACGACGAGGACCATCCGTGGGTCGTCGTACTGCACGATGCCGACCCGAAAGAGGTCGACGAGCTGCTGGCCGAGTACGACGGATGGCTCGAGCCGACCGTGGATGAGCCTGCCGCGTCGCCTCCCCCGTTGCCCAGCGAGCCGAAGCGCTTCAAACAACAGTAGGTTCAACGTTGTAAGGGCAGTGTTGAGTGCAGACTGAGACCCGGGTGTGAGCCAAGCTCCATCGAAGCGGGCGCGATAATGTTGCCCGTGGCATCGACTACCTTCACACCGGAAGGTCTCACGGATTCCCTGCAGCTGGTCTGGTCAGTAGGACCGGACGGCCACGGTGTTCGCCGCGATCAGGTCCGCGTCGACGAGATGCCCCAGCCCAGTTGCCGTGGGCACCTGTACGACGCCCTGGACGGCCACGACGGCGGGTTCGACGATGTCCCGGGCGTAGTACTTCTCCGAGGCGGACACATCCGATGGGAGGGTGAACCCGGGGAGGCTGGAGACAGCGACGTTCACCGCCCGGCCGACGCCGAACTCGTGCATCCCGCCACACCAGACGGGGATATCCGCCGCCCGCGCCCGGTCGTGTGCGGCGCGGGCGGCGGTCAGCCCGCCCATCCGCGACACCTTGATATTCAGCACTTGTAAGGCCCCGAGCGACAGCGCCGTCTCCAGATCGTCGAGCGTCTCGATGCTCTCGTCCAGACACACCGGCGTCGAGATCGACCGCTGGAGCCGCGCATGCGCCAGCAGATCACGCGGCGCGAACGGCTGCTCGATCATCGCCAGTCCGAATTCGTCCAACGCCTGCAGGGCTCTCGCCTCGGTATAGATGCCGTTGGCATCGACCTGCAGCTCCAGCTTCGGGTACGCCGAGCGCACGGCCCGGACCGGTTCGACATCCCAGCCCGGCGCGATCTTCAGCTTCACCCGCGGACACCCGGCCGCCGTCTGCCGTTCGACCTCGGTGAGCAGCGCGTCGATCGTCGGCTCGATCCCCAGCGAGACGCCGGCGGTGACCTCGGTCCTCGTCCCGCCGAGGGCGTTCGCGAGTGAGACCCCGTGGATCTGGGACCACAAGACCCAGGCAGCCACATCCACGCCCGCCTTGGCGAAGTGATGGCCGCGGACCTTCGCCCAGGTCTGGGCGATGTCTTCGGGCCGCTCCCACACCCGGCCGATGATCCCGGGCAACAGGTACTGGTCGGCGATGTGCCAGCAGGTCTCGACGGTTTCCGGCGCGTAGTAGGGATCCGATGGCGAAGCGATCTCGCCCCAGCCGACCGCACCCGACGCATCCTCGAGCTCGACCAGGATGTGATCGAGGAACGTCTTTCGATGCGAGCTGGTCTGGAACTCGTGCACCAGCGGCATCCGGACCCGATGCAGCCGGGCAGCCGCAATCTTCAACTCAGCTGACATACAAGCCCAGCTCGGTGTTCAGCCGGTCGCGTTCGACCAGTCGCCGCCGGGCGCCCTTCGCGCTCGCGGTGGTCAGGGTCGCCAGCACATGCAGCACGGACGCGACGACGGTCGGAGAGTCGACGTACGACGCGCTCCCGGTGGCCACGTAGATGCACTGGTCGGCGAGCTTGGCCAACGGCGCATCCTCGAAGTCCGTCACGGCGACGAGCTCACCACCGGCCTCGGTGAATCGGCGCGCGATCTCGACCGTGTCGCGGCGATAGCGACGGAACGAGAACGCGACCATCAGGTCGTTCGGCCGGACATCGGACAGTACGTCGACACCGCGCACGACCGTGCCGTCGATCAGCGTGACCTGGGACAGCCCGACACCGAGGTCGAAGGCCAGCAGCGACGCGTACGAGAACGACTTCGCCGAGCCGATGATGAAGCGGCGACGGGCCGCCACGATCCGCGCGGCCGCCTCCGCGATCGAGCCGTCGGCGCCGATCAGGTCGAGGGCTTCCTCGATCGTGGCCCGCTCCTGCTCCACCACGCGACGCTGCAGGACCGTCGACGAGCGCCTCTGCAGGCGGGCGTCGTACCGCTCGGGTGGGCTGGCGAGCTCGCGATTGCGCGGGTCGTCAGGCATTCGCCACCGACCCGAAGTAGTAGGCCGCGGTCCCGTCCGGCAACTGGCGGCAGGAGATGGCGGCCAGACCTTTGTCCAGCAACTCCATGAAGCCGCGCCGCAAGTCGTCGTTCACCGGCAGCTCGGCGACCTCTTCACAGGGAGCGGGCTCACGGGTCAGGTCCCATTCGACGACCAGGCGGTCGCCGCCCGGCCCGTACATGTCCGGCGCGTACCAGCGGCCGCGGGCGCCGAGGACATCCAGATTGAAGTGCGCGTTGCGCACCTGGAAGGGGTCGTAGGTCCAGCGCATCCGCGTCATCCCGTGGCTGAGGGCAACTTCTCGCTGCGCCTGCTTGAGCATCCGCCCGAGGCCCTGCCCCTGTCGGTCGACAGCGACGACGGCCGACTGCGAGTAGTGGTAATACCCGCGCCGGTCGGTCCCGCAGAAGCCGTAGGCGAAGGCGACGAGCCGATCGTCCGCATCGAGCACGCCGACCACCGAACCGCCGTTGCTCGTCAATGCGCCGAGCAGCCGGGGATTGAGCGCATAGTCGGGGTCCTGGTAGTCGAACACCTCGCGATACAGCACGGCGGCTTCGGCGTACCGTGCCTGAGTGGTCAGCGAGACTGCCCTGAAGCCGTGGCCGGCTTCGAGGATACGATTCATATCCTGAGTACATCCCGCCGGTCTCAGCCTAGTCAACAGCCAAGCGGATAGTGATACGTTGACTATCATGATCGACCGCCTGCGGGAGTACGTCGAGCACGAGACCCCGACCGGCGACGCCCAGGCGCTGAACGCGTTCGCCGACCGCCTGGTGCAGCGGTACGACGAGCTCGGCGGCACCACGCGGCGAGTGGTGGCACCGACCGGCGACCATGTGGTCGCGGACTTCCCCGGTCGTGCTGGTGCTGCGCCGCTGCTGTTCCTCGGGCATCACGACACGGTCTGGCCGGTCGGGCAGCTGACCTGGCGTTCGCAGGATGGGGTGATTCATGGCCCCGGGGTGTTCGACATGAAGGGCGGACTGGTCGTCCTCGAGACAGCGCTCGCTCGGGTGCGCACGCTGGACCATCGACCGGTGCGGGTTGTGGTGGTCGCCGATGAGGAGGTCGGTTCGCCGTCGGCACGTGAGCTTGTCACCTCCGAGTCGGCGGGGGTGTTCGCCGCGTTCGGGCTCGAGCCGCCGCATCCGAACGGGGATCTGAAGACCTCTCGTTGGGGCAGCACGCGCGTCCGGGTCGAGGTCACCGGCCGGGAGGCGCACGCCGCGCTCGACCCGGACAGTGGGGTGTCGGCGATCGACGAGCTGGTCGATCAGCTGATCGCGGTCCGCGCGGTGGTCGACCGGTACGACGACGTCCTGTGCAACGTCGGCACGATCACGGGCGGCGGGCGGACGAACGTCGTACCAGGGTCTGCCGCGGCGGATATCGGGTTCCGGTTCGTTGATCCGCAGACCGAGCGGGCGGTGCTTGGTGCCGTGACGGACCTGTCGGCTGTGCGTGCGGGTGCCGAGTTGGAGGTGCGGGTGATGTCCAGCCGACCGGCTTGGGAGCCGTCTGCCGGTACTGACGAGCTGTTGGCGAAGGTCGTTGCGGCCGGGCGATCGATTGGTCAGAAGGTTGGGGGCGCGGCGGCTTCCGGCGCCGCCGACACGAATCTGACCGGCTGGCTGGGCGTGCCGACCCTGGACGGCTTGGGGCCGGTGGGTCAAGGCGCCCATGCCGTCCACGAGCAGGTGATCGCGGCGAGCCTGGCCGAACGAGCCGACCTGGTCGCCGCCATCATCCTGTCGCTCTGATTATGGCCACAGCTGTTTGACGGTCGCCGCCGATCCGCCGCCGCGACGGGTCGGTTCGGCCGCTGCGAGGATCGCGCCGCCGGGTAGGAATTCCAACCCCTCGAGGGCACCGATCTCGGCCGCCGAGGTCCCGGGAGCCCCGGCCGGCGTGAAGGTATGGCCGTACGTCCCCAGGGCGGCGCCGTACTTGTCGATGAACGACTGCTCGGCCGTCACGGACGCGGTGTTGCGCTGGGACGCGCGCGGTGCGGCGATCGCCTCTGGCAGGGTCATGCCGCGGTCGAGCCGGTTCGTCAGCGTCTGCAGAACCGTCGTGATGATGGTCGACCCACCCGGCGAACCGAGCGCGAGGTACGGCTTACCGCCCCGCAGCACGATCGTCGGCGAGATCGACGACCGCGGCCGCTTGCCCGGCTGGATCCGGTTCGGGTCGGCGGGGTCGTAGACCGCGGAGAAGTCGGTCAGCTCGTTGTTCAGGATGAACCCGCGACCGGGAACGGTGATGCCGCTGCCACCGGTCTGCTCGATCGTCAGCGTGTACGAGACGACGTTGCCCCACTTGTCCGCGGTGACCAGGTGCGTCGTCGACTTGCCCTCGGTGTCCGGCCGCTGCGTGGTCGCGGCACCCTGCGCACAGTGCTGGTAGTCGCCGTCCGGCGATCCAGCCGGCACCGGCTTGACGGCCGCCTTGTCCGGGTTGATCTGGCAGGAGCGTTCGGCGCCGAAGCCACGCGAGGTCAGTTCCTTGGTCGGCACGTTCACGAAGGCAGGATCACCGACGTACGCCGCTCGGTCCGCGAACGCCAGCGCGGATGCCTCGAGATAGTTGTGCAGGTAGTCCGTCGTGCTGAGCTGCTTGAGGTGCTTCGGCTGAAGGATGTTGAGCGCCTCGCCGACCGCCGTACCGCCGGATGAGGACGGTGCCATTCCGTAGACGTCCAGGCCGTCGTACCGGACCTTCGTCGGGACACGGTCCAACGGCTTGTAGGCCTTGAGGTCGTTGGTGGTCAGGTATCCGGGCATCACCGGCAGCGTGGCGGTTGCGGTCTTCGGCGGGTTCTTCACGGTGGCCGCGATCTCATTGCCGAGCGCACCGCTGTAGAAGGCCGAGACGCCCTTCTGGCCGAGCATCCGGTAGGTGTCGGCCAGCTCCGGATTCTTGAAGACCGTGCCGATCTTCGGCGCGTCACCGCCGGGCAGGAACAGCTTGGCGGTCGGCACGATCGCCGCGAAGCGCGCCTTGTTCTCCTGCGTCTGGAGGTTGAACGTGTTGTCCACCACGAAACCGCGATCGGCGAGGTCGGCGGCCGGCGTGAGTGCCTTCTTCAGCGACAACGAACCCCACTGACGCAGGGCCGAGTCCCAGGTGGCCAGCGTGCCGGGGATGCCGACCGACACACCGGACGTGACGAGCTCCGGCGTGAAGTTGTAGGGCTTGCCGGTCTTCGGGTCGATGAAGGCGTCCGACGGCATCGTCGCCGGCGCGGTCTCGCGACCGTCGATCGTGGCGACCTTGTGGGTCTTGGCGTTGTAGTAGACGAAATACCCGCCGCCGCCGATTCCCGCCGAGTACGGCTCGGTCACGCCGAGAGCGGCCGCGGTTGCGACGGCTGCGTCGACCGCGTTGCCGCCACGTCGCAGTACACCGAGCCCCGCGGCGGTCGCGTCCGCGTCGACCGAGGCAACCGCTCCCCCGAACCCGATCGCGGTCGGGTTCTTCACCGGTGGCTTCGGTGGGCTCGCGGCGGCGCTCGTACTCAGACCAGCCAGAACAAGGGCACCTGCAGACAGCGATGCGACCAGCTTCTTCACCAGTACTCCCGCGGGGCGTCGGCGACAGGGACAAGCCCCTTGCTATCCCACCAACGGGCTTCGCGCCAGTCTTAACTCACCGTGCGGGAGCGTCAGTTGACCGTGCAGGAGTCCATGAAGCGACGCAGGACGTCGTCGGGCCAGTCGACGGTGCCGGTCGGGAGCTCCACCAACAGCCACTGGTCCGCGAGCTTCACCTGTCCGGTCAAGCGGCCGTCGAGGGTGCCGATGTGGAAGATCTTGCCGGCACCCTGGCTGACCCGGACCGCGCTCAGGCTGCGGGCCTGCGGGGTCGCCTGCAGCACGACCTTGGCTGCGGTGTCGGCGGTGGTCCGCATCTGCGGTTGCGAGAGGACGACGCGGCCGCCGGTGATCGGGGTCTCCGGGCTCCAGCCCTTCGGTGCGAGGGCGCAGGTGATCGCGGTCCAGGAGCGCTTGTTCGCCACCAGCTCGGTCACGGACGCGCCGAACATCGACATCGTCTCGCCGGATGCGGGTGCCGAAGACGCCGTCGTCGCCGGCGCGGTGCTCGCCGGCGCCGTGTCGCTGTCGGTCGCTCCACCGGCGACCTCGGTGCTGCCGGTCCCCCACCACTTCACCTGATTGCCGATCGCGAGGACGGCGGCCGATACGGCGGCGACGCACAGCACGCCGGTCACCCGGCGCCGTCGCTTGATCCGGCGCAGCGCGCGCCGGCCGCGGGCGACGTCGGCCTCGATGTCAGCCTCCGGAAGTCCGTCGGCCGCTGTGTCGACGAACCCCTCCAAGAGCCTCTTGACTTCATCCACGGTGTTCTCAACTACTCCCCGTCGTACGATCCGTTTCCTCGGTCATCAGGTCTTTCAAACGTTTCAAAGCTTTTGCCGTTTGGCTTTTCACGGTCCCCTCGGTGCAGTCCAGGATCTTCGCGCAGGTCGCCACGTCGAGATCCTGGAAATACCGCAGCACCAGCACGGCCCGCTGCCGCGGCGCGAGATCGAGCAACGCCCCGCGAACGGCCAGGGTGTCGGCGGGATCCGCGTCGTCGGACAACCGCGGTTCGAGCGTCTCCGCGGTCACCACCTCGGGGTGGCGGCCGGCCCGGCGGCGCTCGTCCAGGAACGCGTTGACGAGGATGCGATGCGCGTACGGCCCGGCGCCTTCGTGCGTGATCCGGTGCCAGTGCACGTACACCCGGGTGCAGGCGGTCTGCACCAGATCCTCCGCGGTGTACCGGTCTCCCGCGGTGAGCAGGAGCGCCGTACGCATCAGTCGGGTGCGGTCCGCGAGCAGGTACTCGCGGAACTCAGCCTCACGGTCACCCCCTCGCATCTACGGCCCCCAGGCCTTCTTTCATCCCAACTACGTCAAGCGGCCCGCGTCGGTTGCCTTCGGCTATGGCCTGGATTGCCTTGTCCAGCAGGTCGGGATCGTTGTACGGGAGCCAAGTGATGCGTGGGTCCTTACGGAACCACGAGTCCTGCCGGCGCGCGAACCGTCGCGTGGCCTGCGCGGTTCGCTCCCGCGCCTCCACCTCGTCGATCTCACCGTTCAGCAACGCGATCACCTGCGAGTACCCGAGCGCCCGGTTGGCCGTCTTCCCCTCAATCAAACCGTTGTTGAGCAGACCTCGCACCTCGTCGACGAAACCCGCGTCGAACATCCGGTCCACCCGGCGCCCGATCCGCTCGTCCAACTCGGGCCGCGGTACGTCGAGACCGAGCTGAACCACGCCTGGATAGACGTAGCGATGCGCGGGCAGGGTGGCGACGTACGGGCCGCCGGTGATCTCGATGACCTCGAGCGCCCGGACGATCCGCCGGCCGTTGCTGGGCAGGATCTGCTCCGCGGCCTTCGGGTCTATCGCTGCGAGCTTCTCGTGCAGCGCGCCCGAGCCCTCGGCCGCCAGCTCACCTTCCAGCCTCGCCCGGACCGTCGCGTCGGTGCCCGGGAAGACGAAGTCGTCGAGGATCGCGCGGATGTACAGCGCGGACCCGCCGGCCAGCACAGGGACCCTGCCACGGGTGACGCAGTCGTCGATCGCGGCCCGGGCGAGTTGCTGGAACTCGGCGACGGTCGCGGTCTCGGTCACGTCGAGGACGTCGAGCAGGTGATGCGGTACGCCGTCGCGTTCGGCCGGACTGATCTTCGCCGTACCGATGTCCATCCCGCGGTAGACCTGCATCGCGTCGGCGTTCACCACCTCACCGCCCAGCTCACCGCCCACCTCACCGCCCAGCCGCTTGCACAGGGCAACGGACAGGTCGGACTTACCGGCCGCGGTGGGGCCGACGACCGCGACGACGAGTGGTTCGGCCACCGGCCCAGTCTGACAGGGGTCTCATGAAGAGTGCGCCAAGAGGGTCCGGCCCGCCTTGTGGATGACCCTGAATGTTCGGTAGACACGCTCCCGTTCGACAATTTTCTACGGGAGGAAACCTGTGACTACTCCGTTCGAGGAAGAGTCCGACGAGTTCGCGGCCAAGAGCGGCGGTGACGTCGAGTTCAAGAGCGGCGGTGACGTCGAGTCGAAGAGTGGGGGCGACGTCGAGTTCAGCGCCGATGTGGAGTCCGACTCCGGCGGTGACGTCGAGTTCGACGGCGACGAAGGTACCGACAGCGGCGGTGACGTAGAGTCGGAGCCCACGGGCGACGGCTCCTGAGACCGCCCGCATGGCGCTCGCGGAGATCCCACAGTTCGAGTCGCGCAGATGCGAAGATCCTCGCTAGCTGTCTGTTAGCACTCAACTACGCAGGAATGGGAGCCCCGAGATGGGCATCTTCGACAAGTTCAAGGGCAAGGCCGAGGACCTGAAGGACAAGGCCGAGGACCTCGTCGACCAGCACGGCGACAAGGTCGGCCAAGGACTGGACAAGGCCGGCGACTTCGTCGACGACAAGACGGGCGGCAAGTACGGCGACAAGATCGACCAGGGTGTCGACAAGGCCAAGGACGGCCTGGACGGCCTCGACGGCCAGAACGACGACATCCCCGACAACAAGCCCGCCTGAGCGCCACACCGAAGGGCCGCAAGCCTCGCTTGCGGCCCTTCGTCAGGTCTGCAGACCTTTGACAGTTGCGTCGAGGTGATCGATGAGACCCGCCACGGCCGGTGGGAGGCTGCGGCCGGCGACGGTCGCGGCGTACACCTGCCGGACCGACTGGTCGTCGGCATGCAGGTGCAGCAACGCGATGTCGGCCGGTTTGCCGCGTAAGGCGAGGGCGGGGACGAGGGCCACGCCGAGGCCGGCGGCGACACAGCCGAGCTTCCCGGTCCACTCGGCCGCAACGATGTCGATCTTCGGCTGAAATCCGCTCGGAAGGCTGGCCCGGAGCAGGGTCTCCTCCGCGGTCGCCGAACCGACGACGAAGGCGTCGTCGGCCAACTCCCGGAGCCGCACAGTGCGCCGGCGCGCAAGCCGGTGATCGCGCGGCACCGCCACCATCAGCCGCTCATCGACCAGGTGGTGCAGCTCGAAGCGAGTCCGATTGAGGTCCTTGGCCGGCGCTGAGCTGACAACGGCCACATCGGCGTCACCGGTGATCAGGTGCTCCAGCAGGCCAGGAGTCAGGCCCTCGACCAACGAGACCGCGACGTCTGGATGAGCTTGGCGGAACGACGCGATCGCTCGTGGCACCAGGGCTGCGACCGCGGTCGGGAACGCACCCACGCGCACTCGCCCGCTGCCGAGCCCTTTCAGCGCGTCCAGGTCTCGGCCGGCAGCAGCGAGCCGGTCGAGGACCGCTTCCGCATGGCTCAGGAGCGTCCGACCTTCCTCCGTCAGCGCTACCCCGCGCGGCAGCCGGTCAACGATGCGGACGCCCAGCTCCGTCTCCAGTGCGGCGATCTGACGGGAGACGGCCGACTGGGTGAAGTTCAGCTGCCTGGCCGCGGTGGTGATCGATCCGTAGCGTGCGACCGTACGGAAGATCTCCAGCAGTTGCGTATCCACACTGGCATGCTACTCGCGCATTTCAGTCATGCCAGACATTCATTTGTGGCATGGCAGCTCGCCTTCCTATCGTTGCGGTCATGGCAGACATCGCGGTCCTCGGGACCGGATTCATGGGAGCCGCGATCACGCGGAGACTGATGGCGACTGGGCATCGGGTCGTGGTCTGGAACCGGACTCCGGCCAAGGCTTCCGGGCTGGGTGCGGTCGTAGCGGAGACGCCGGCTTCGGCGGTTCGCGATGCCGAGGTGGTGATCGTCGTACTCACCGATGCGGAGGCTGTGGAGAGCGCCCTGTTCGAGGGAGGCGCGGTCACGGCGATGCGGGCGGGTGCGACGCTCGCGCAGATGTCCACGATCGGACCCGACGAGACCCGCGCTCTTGCTGCCCGAGTGCCTCCGTCGATCTCGTACGTCGACGCTCCGTTCGCCGGCAGTGTGGGTGCGGCCGAGACCGGGACTCTGATGATCTTTGCCGCGGGCAACGGCCCTTCGCTGCTGAAGGACCTCGGCACCGTGCGCGACTGCGGTCCGGTCGGCGCCGCGTCCGCGCTCAAGCTCGTGGTCAATACCGCGATGCTCACCGCCCTCGGCGCGCTCCACGACACGTTGGCGGTGTCAGACGGTCTTGGCGTCGATCGGGCGGTGGCCATCGAGGTACTTGCCGGCGGACCGCTGAGCGGCGCCCTTCAACGAGCCGGTCGCACGGATGCCCGCTTCGCTCTCTCGCTGGCCGGTAAGGATGCTCGGCTCGCCTTGCGCACGGTCTCAGCTGAGGCACCGGTCGCTCAGGCCACCCTGCAACTTCTCGACGCTGCAATCGACCCCAGCGCCGATGTCAGCGCATTGATCCCCTTGGAGACCTCATGAAACTCACTCTCGACAACCCTGCGTCGGTCGCCGCGCCGTTCGCCGATCGCTTCGCCAACGTCGCCCGCATCAACATCAACGGCGGCGCACTCCTGATCCTCGCCGGCCAGGTCGCCGTGGACGACGCCGGCGAGGTCGTCGCACCCGGCGACGCCGGTGCCCAGAGCGAGCGCATCTTCGAGGTCATCGGCGGTCTCCTCGCGGCACACGGTGCGGGATTCGGCGACGTCGTACACATCCGAACGTTCATGACCAACCTCGACGACCTCCCGGCGTACGGCGCAGTCCGAGGCAAGGTGTTCCACGGAGTGACCCCACCCCCGGCCAGCACCACCCTCGAAGTCTCCCGCCTCTTCCTCCCCGGAGCAGTCCTCGAAGTCGAGCTCACCGCGATAACCAGTAGCTAGGCGCAGAACGGGCGGGCCAGGTCGAGGTCGGCGTCTGCTCGGCGCAGGCCGTCGATTCCCCAGGTCTTGATGCCTTCCTGGTCGACCTCGCCGCAGACGCGTGCGGCGAGGTCGCGCAGGGATCGGGCGAGGCGGGCGTACTCGAGGTGGGTGAAGTTGAGACCTTCCGCCTGGTAGGCGCGCAGGAAGCGGACCGGATCAGGTCCGCACAACCCCATGAACAGGTCGTGTTCGCGCGGTGCCAGCACTGTGTGACCCCAGTCCAACAGCGCTACGACCCGACCGTCGCGATCGACGAGAACGTTGTGCGGGAACAGGTCGCGGTGGCAGACGACGTGAGGTACGTCGGTCGCGCGGGCCTTCTCGATCGCCGCTTCGAGCCGGTCGACAGCGGCCAGGATCTCGTCGCGCCAGGCACGGATCCACGGGTGGTCGCGCCGATCCCGCAGCGCGTCGATCCACCCCTCGTGGATCTCGGTGCGGGGCAGGATCAGATCGTCGATCTCATGGACGGCGCGCATCGCCCGCGCGAGCTCGTTCGCGTCGTTCCAGGTTGCTTGGCGGCCCTCGACGTACGGAAACACCGCGTAGCGGCGGCCGAGGTACTCGGCGGTGTACGAGCCGTCGAGGGCTCGTTGTGCCGCCGGGACGAGGATTCCTCGATCCGCCAGCTCAGCGGTGAGCGCCAGTGCGGCGTCGCTGTCAGGCTCCTGCCGCCAGAGCTTCACAAACCAGCGTCCGTCGCTAAACGCGTCAGCCTCGAACCCACCCGGATGTGCCCGCAATTCTTCCACGGCGACACCGAAGGCGGCGCTCACCTCGGCCGACGACGGCGGCTGTACTTCACTCCACATCGGTCACCCTTGACTCTGTAGTTGGGTCCGGGGTTCACGATGGGGGCATGCGAACTGGCGAACTCGCGGGGCGGGCTGGGGTCAACACCGAGACGCTGCGGTACTACGAACGCCGCGGGCTGCTCGAGCGGCCGCCGCGGACGAACGGCGGGTACCGAGACTACCCGAGCAACGCTGTGGAGTTACTCCGATTTATCAAGCGTGCGCAGGAGCTCGGATTCACCCTCGACGAGGTCGCGGAGCTGCTACATCTCAGCAACGGCGGGCCGGACGCGTGCGACACAGCCCGCGTACTCGCGGAACACCGCAAGGCCGACCTGGACAGCCGGATCGCCGACCTGCAACGAATGCGCGACTCCCTAGCCGACCTGATCGACACCTGCGACCTACCTCCCACCAGCCGCACCTGCGCCCTCCTCGAGGCCCTCGGATGAACGCTCCGCGCCTCGAGGTCCTGCACGTGCCCGGCTGCCCCAACCTCGCACCCCTTCTCGACCGCCTCGCCAAGGTCACCGACCTCCCAGTCACCACCCACGAAATCACCACCGACGCCGAGGCACTGGCGTCAGGCATGACCGGCTCCCCAACCCTCCTCGTCGACGGCACCGACCCCTTCGCCTCCCCCGACAACCCCACCCCCTCCCTGTCCTGCCGCCTCTACCGAGCCCCCACCGGCCAACTCACCCCGATCCCCACCACCACCCAACTACGCACCGCCCTAACCACACCCCACCCCACCACCCCCTAGCTACCCCCAAGCACCACCCCCACCCCCGCCCCCCACGACGCCGGCCAACCGGCGCCCGGCACCAGGCCCACTTTGTGCACCAGATCCGTACGCAGGGTGAGTCGCCGTACGGACACGGTGCACAAAGTCGCCCAAAGCGGGCAACCGCGGGCGGGCGCCACCCCCAAGCCCACCACGCGCGTCGGTGGCGACGGCGCTTGCGTGGGACAGGAGCCGCCGGAGGTTTGTCTGTGGGGGTGGTTAGGGTCTGGGGATGGATCGGTTTTGGGTGGTGCCGGCGGCTTATGTGGTGTTGCGGCGGGGGGATGAGGTGTTGATGTTGCTGCGGGCCAACACCGGGTACATGGATGGGTTTTGGGCGGTGCCGGCGGGGCACGTGGAGCGGGGTGAGTCGGCGTTGGCGGCGGCTGTGCGGGAGGTGCGGGAAGAGGTTGGGGTGGAGATCGACCCGAAGGATCTCGTCCCGGTGACCGCATTGCATCGGACCGGCGGGAACGGGGATCCGATCGACGAGCGGGTGGACTTCTTCTTCACGACGACGCGGTGGTCGGGTGAGCCTCGGGTGATGGAGCCGGACAAGGCCGAGGGGCTGGGCTGGTTCCCGCTGGACGAGTTGCCGGATCCGGTGGTGCCGCACGAGGCGACGGTGCTCGCGGGGCTGTACGGCGATGGTCTACCGGCCGTGATCGCGATGGGCTTCGACTGAGTCGGCCTTCTCACCCTCGCGGAGGGTTCTTCTGCCGTTCACCGGCCGCTGGGGTGACCGGCTCTAGAGTCGCTGCGGTGTCAGCGAAGCATGTGGAGGCGGCGATGGAACAGCAGCAGGACGGAACGAGCCGACGGCGGCTCCTGCAGGTGGGCGCACTCGGCGCGGGTGCGGTGATCGCCCCCGGTGTGCTCAACCCAGGCGAAGCAGCCGCGTCGAGCACCGGAACGTCAAACACCGGAACGTCGAGCACCGGCTCGAACTACGGCACGGCGGGACGGATCGATCCCGAGCACCCACGGTTCACGCTGGCGATCGTGCCGGACACGCAGTACCAGTTCGACGAGGATCGGGGTGACCCCGCTCCGCTGAGTGCGACGTTCGAGTACCTGATCGACCAGCGCAGCGAGCAGAACATCGTGTTCATCGCGCACCTCGGTGACGTGGTGCAGAACGCGCTGGCGAGCGAGTTCGCCCAGGCCGACCCGGTCTTCAAGATCCTCGACCGGGCCCGGTTCCCGTACTCGGTGCTGGCCGGCAACCACGACATCGACGGGTCGAAGGACGACTCCCGCGGCCCGTCGCCGTACCTCGACACGTTCAGCCCGCGACGGTTCCGCTGGATGCCGACGTACGGCGGATCGACCGAGAACGGCTACAACTCCTACCACGTGTTCCGGGCGGCCGGGCGGCAGTGGTTGCTGCTGGCAATGGATTGGCGGCCGTCCGACGCGAGCTTCGCCTGGGCCCGCGCGGTGATCGCGGCGCACCCGAAGCTGCCGGTCATCCTGACCACGCACGAGATCGTGGGTGCCGACGGCCCGGACGGGGTCGCCTACTTCAGCGATCACGGCAACCGGGTCTGGGACCAGCTGATCAAGGACAACGACCAGATCTTCCTCACGATGAACGGGCACTACTGGCCACCCGGCCGGACCACCCAGAAGAACGCGGCCGGGAACGACGTACACCTGCACATCACGAACTACCAGGACCGGTTCTACGGCGGATCGGGCATGGTCCGGCTGTACCACTTCGACCTGGCCCGGAACACGATCGACGTCGAGACGATCTCGCCGTGGATCATGGGCCAGGATCCGGCCCGGCGCAACGAGCTCGCCGAGGGTGAGATCGAGCTGACCAGCGACGTCAACCGGTTCGGCATCCCGATCGACTTCGACGAGCGGTTCAAGAAGTTCGCTCCGGTCGCGGTCCGCCCGGCCCGTCCGGCCAAGCAGCTCGTCATTCCCGGTACGGCGGCGTACTGGCGCTTCGACGGACCGGTCACGGACACGGTGAAGGACCAGTCCGGTCAGGGCAACGACCTGCTCCGCAAGCAACTCGGCGGCGACTCGCCGAGTGTCTCGGCGGAGTACCACCCGGACCAGCCGGGGCACGCGAGCTGGCTCTTCCCGGGCGGCAAGAACCCGGCCCGCGGCGGCTACCTCCAGACCGTGGACACCGCACCGCTGAACGCGATGACGTTTGCGAAGGGCTACACGATCGAGGCGTTCGTGAAGCTGGCCGACGACGGGCAGGACCACTCCTGGGAGGGATTGCTCTGCCGGCTGGGCAGCGGGCGGGACGCGGGCAAGACCGGCAGCGACCCGGACGAGCCGACGGTCAAGCTCGGCTTCTCCGGTGGGCGCGAAATGCAGTGGGCCGTGTACCCGGCGAACCGCAACGACACCTTCACGAACTGGGGCCACGAGCTGGTTGCCGGCCGCTGGTTCCACCTGGCGATCGTGAACGACGGCAAGCGCAGCACCCTGTACGTCGACTCCTCGGAGCTGCTCCGTAACCCGGCCACCCCGTCGAACGGCCTGGCCACAGCCGGCAAGCCGTGGCTCGTCGGCGCCGGTCACTACGCCAACGCGATCGACCAGGGCTTCGGCGGCAACATCGGTGAGCTGCGGATCGTCACCCGCGCGCTCAAGCCGTCACAGTTCCTGAACGCCTGAGACTGGGGACTGGGGACAAGGCGTGGGGGCCTCGGACATATCAGGAGATGTCCGAGGTCCCCACAACCTGACCGGCACAAGGGTCGCAGTATCAAAGGTGCGAAAGGATCAGCGATTCCTGTGCTGGGAGCAGGGCCAGCTCCTCCGGGCTCAGCGTGACGTTGCGCCCGCGCTCGGCCAGCGCATCCGCCAACCCAGCTGACGGATCGATCGACTCGGCCAGGTAGACACCCAGTGCCTCGCGGAGCAACGGCGACAGGTCCGCGAACGACGGATCGAGTACGACCTGCGCGAAGATGATCGCGGTCATCGCAACGTCGAACTCCGCCGTACCCTCGACCGCGTTACGCCAGTCGATCACGACCGGGCCGTCCGCGGTGGCGATCACGTTCAACGGGTGCAGATCACCGTGGACGACGACCAGCCCCGGGGTGCCGCTGGGAGCCGGGATTGCCTGCAGCCGCCGATGCAGGTCGGCATGGATCTCGCCGAGCTCGGCGGCAGTGAAGTCGCCGGCGATCGCCGCATCCGCGAGGGTCGGCCCGTTCAGCCGCTGCAGCACCATGTCCGGTCCGTCGATGTCGCGCACCGCCGGCACCGGGTAGTCGTACTTCGCCACCCAGCGCATGAAGTCGCCTTCGTCCCGCACCGGATATCCGTCGCGGTACCGCCGCAGCACCCACTCGTCGTCGATCGCGTAGACGTCCGCATCCCGCCCGAACGCGAACGGCTTCGCGCCCGGCGGCAGGTACGGCGAAGTCCGCTGAGTGACGTCCGCACTGGCCCGCCCCAACCGAGCCCCAAGCCCCTCTGACCCCATGGGTGTTCCCTCCCCCTCGGCCGTCATCCGACCTGGCAGCCACCCACTGCGGGCTCCAGCGGCTTGGCCCCGATGGTCGGCATCCCCAGCATCACGCCAGGTGCCTCGAGCGGGGCGTCCTGCGCGCGTTCCCACGCGTCGCCGGCGCGGGAGCGTCGTACCGAACCGAAAACGTCCGCGACCAGGTGGTGCGGCGCCGCGTATGTGACCTCGACCGTTGCCAGGTCACCCGGTCGCGGCCTCTCGACACCCTCGGGCAGCGCGAAGTGGACGAGCCGATTGTCACGAGCGCGACCGCTCAGGCGATGCGTGGCCGCGTCCTTCCGACCCTCGCCCTCGGCAACCAACACCTCGAGCGACCGCCCGACGAGCAACTTGTTCTCGTCCCACGCCAGCTCGTCCTGCAGTGCGACCAAACGCTCGTACCGATCCTGTACGACGTCGCGCGGCACCTGATTCTCCATCGACTCGGCCGGCGTGCCAGGACGCTTGGAGTACTGGAAGGTGAACGCACCCGCGAACCGGGCCTGCCGGACCACGTCGAGCGTGCCCTGGAAGTCCTCCTCGGTCTCCCCGGGGAATCCGACGATGATGTCGGTCGTGATCGCCGCGTCCGGCATCGCGGCCCGGACGTCCTCGATGATCTTCAGGTACCGGTCCCGGCGGTAAGAACGCCGCATCGCCTTGAGAACAGCGTCCGAGCCGGACTGCAGCGGCATGTGCAGCGAGTGCATCACATTCGGCGTCTCGGCCATCGCCTCGATCACGTCCGCGGTGAAGTCACGCGGATGTGGCGAGGTGAACCGGACCCGCTCCAGACCGTCGATCCCACCGCACGCCCGCAGCAGCTTCGAGAACGCATAACGGTCGCCGAACTCCACGCCGTACGAGTTCACGTTCTGACCGAGCAGGGTGATCTCGAGGACACCCTCACCGACCAGCGCCTCGACCTCGGCCAGGACGTCGCCCGGACGGCGGTCCTTCTCCCGGCCGCGCAGCGCCGGCACGATGCAGAATGTGCAGGTGTTGTTACAGCCGACGCTCACCGAGACCCAGGCCGAGTACGGCGATTCGCGCCGGGTCGGGAGCGTGGACGGGAACACGTCCAGCGACTCGAGGATCTCGACCTGAGACTCCTCCTGCACCCGGGCCCGCTCCAGCAGCACCGGCAGCGACCCGATGTTGTGGGTGCCGAACACGACGTCGACCCACGGCGCCTTCTTGGTGATGGACGCCTTGTCCTTCTGCGCCAGGCATCCACCCACGGCGATCTGCATGCCGGGCTTGCGCGCCTTCACCGGCGCCAGGTGGCCGAGGTTGCCGTACAGCTTGTTGTCGGCGTTCTCCCGGACCGCGCACGTGTTGAAGACGACCACGTCGGCCTCGTCGCCCTCGGGCGCGCGGACATACCCAGCGTCCTCCAGCAGCCCTCGCAGGCGCTCGGAGTCGTGGACATTCATCTGACACCCGTAGGTGCGGACCTCATAAGTACGCATAACAGCCACCAAGAGTACGTCCTCACCGCACCAGGCTCAGAATGCGCCGAGCAGCGATACCGAGCGGAGGTCGAACGGGATCACGATGCTCTGGCCCGGCGCGATCGACCGGCAGCGCACCGGGTTGCCGCCGTGGGTCAGCAAGCGGCCGGTGATGCGGCCCGTTCGGGAGTCGAGCGTGGTCAGGCGACTGTATTCGTCCTGCTTGAACAGGAATGGGTTATGGCTCGCGGGCTCGCTCTGGACCAGGACGCCGCCGTTGTCCACTACGACCCCCAGCACCTTCCCGGCGAACTTCCTCGTCCACAGCACCTCGCCGCTGCCCGCATCGGTCGCCGTGATCTTCCGGCCGTCGTGCTGGACGATCACATCGGCGCCGACCGCGGTCGGTGCATCGTCCGCCCCGGATGATGACACTCCGGTCACTACCCGCCAGCTTCCGTCCGTCAGGCTGACCGTCCGCCCGTTACCCGCGATGTCATCGAGATAGGCGCGATCGCCGATGATGCGCAGGCGCCCGGCCCAATCACGGCCGTCCTCCGTCAAACACGGCATGCCCTGGGTACTGAACGCCTGCTTGCCACCTCGGTACCCGAGCAACCGGCAGCCGCCGGAGTCCTCGGCGAACACCACGAGATCTCCCACCGTGCCGGAACTGCCCAGGATCTGATGGGGGTGGCGTAGCTGTTCGCGCCCGTCCGCGGCGGACCGGACCACGTACTCATCGCCGCCCTTCGTGGTGTGGATGCCGAGAAAGACCGACGGAAGCAGCGGACGGGTTCGGTTGAAGAGCAGCGTGTTGGAAACGCCGCCACGAGCCGACCCGTCGTCCTGCTGGCTCCACACCGTCTTTCCCGCCTCATCGATACCGGTCCAGGTGCACGCTCCGTACGGCTCACCGTGGGGGTCACGGCAATCCGCGAGTACGACGAGACCGGCAGCCGCGGCAACCACCGGCGTCCAGGACTCCAAGCTGGTGGACATCGCGATCCCCGCGAACGGCTTCGTCCAGCGCACGTGCCCGTCCGGCGCGTAGAGGGTGACCGAGGGCTTCACGTTGTCTTCGGGGTCGGCGGTCACCCAGCCGATCACCGAACCATCGGCCGTGACGGCCCCTCGATTGGATCGGGCCGTCGGGTACGTCGCAATCACCCGGCCCGTCGCCCGCTCGTACGACCGCATCGGTACCTGCTCGCTGGCCACGTAGATCCGGTCGCCCACCACCCAGGACTCGATCCCCGGATAATCCACGTCCTTGTCCGCCAGCGCACTCGTCCAGCGCGTCCCCGACTCCAGTTGCGCGTCAAGCACAACCTTCGGTACGACGACCGCCACGGCCAACACGACCACCGCCGCCACGACAATGAGCCAGGACAACTGTTTGCGGTCGACGGATCGGGGCTTCATGGCAATGACAGTAGGTAGCCAGAGGGTCCCGACCGCCGCTGTTAAGCAGCCGCTTAAAGGTGCCGGGTAGGAGAGTTAACTCCACCTCGAAAGGGGATGTGCGCCCCCTGCTCGACGAGCTCATCGGCAGAACACTGGAACCCATGAACAGTTCTCGTCGACAGTTTCTTGCCCGTACCGCAGCCGGCGCCGCAGTCATCGCCGGCGGCTCCTTCTCAGCCACTACCGCGAGCGCCACCGGCGCTCTGAAGCCCGGTGGTCAGCTCACCGCTCTCGTCAACGCGACCGTGATCGACGTCGCCACCGGCCACCGCAACCGGAACCAGACCGTGCTGATCAGTGGTGAGCGGATCGTCGGCGTCGGCCGATTGCCGGTTCCGCGTGGCGCCGTCGAGCTCGACCTGACCGGGAAGTTCGTCATCCCCGGACTCGCCGACATGCATGTCCACAGCCTCGGCGACGACCGGGTGTCGCCACCGCTCTATCTGGCCAACGGCCTGACCACGGTCCGCGAGATGGCTGCCAGCAACTCGATGCTGTACGACTGGCGCGATCGGATCAACGCCGGCACTCTCCTCGGGCCGCGGATGATCGTCGCCAGCCAGATCATCGACGGCGACCCGACCCTGTGGGACCCCAACCTGCTGCAGGTCCTGGTCGTGCGCGATGCATCGGTCGCGCGAGCCGCCGTACGGCAGGTCAAGGCCGAAGGCGCCGACTTCGTGAAGGTCTACTCGCGCCTCAACCGCGAGTCGTACGTCGCCATCCTCGACGAGGCCCGCAAGCTCGGCCTCACCGTGCACGGTCACGGCCCGGACTCGATCAGCTCGAAGGAGGTCAGCAAGGCCGGCCAGCGCAGCATCGAGCACATCCACTCGCTCGGCCTGTCGGTATCCACCCGGGAAGCCGAGGTACGCCGGATGGTGCGCGCCATCAGCGTGAACACCGGCGACTACAACAGCTGGTTCCGGCAGATGCACCCGATCGAGTGGATCGCCGCCAACACCTACAGCCCGGCGCTCGCCGCCGACGTCTTCGGCACCCTGCGCCGCAACAACACCCGGGTCACGCCGACCCTGACCATGCACAACGTGCTCGACCAGATCGACTACACCCGGCTCGACCCGGCGCTGACGAAGTACATGAGCGAGGACATGATCGGCACCTACGACTACGTCATCGCGAACCTGTACGGCGCCAACCGCACCGCCGAGGAGATCTCGCACCAGCACCAGATGTGGGCCTGGCGGCAACGCTTCGTCCGCGAGCTCATCGCCCACGACGTGCCGATCCTGGCCGGCACCGACACGGGAACGCCGTACAGCGTGCCCGGCTTCGCGCTGCACGACGAGCTCGAGCACCTGGTCAGCGCCGGCGCCACCACGCGCCAGGCCCTGTACGCCGCCACTCTCGAGCCGGCCAAGTTCCTGGGAATGTCAGCCGACCTCGGGTCGGTGGAACCGCGGAAGATCGCGGACCTCGTCGTCCTCGACGCGGACCCGCTGACGGATATCCGCAACAGCCGCACGATCCACGCCGTGGTCACCCGCGGCCGGGTCATCTCCCCCGCGCAACGCCGGCAGATGCTCGCCGACGTCGAGACCGTGGTCAAGCAGCCGCCGACCGCGGCAACCATCGCCGCCGGCGGCTGCTGCGGCAGCAAGCCGTCCCACTAGGACCCCAAGACTCGAAGCTCTGCTCGACCAGTGCGATCACCTGCGGGTCGCTGACGGTACAGAACTGCCGGCGACCCGCACGTCGTACTCACCGCAACTCGCCAACGCGACATTCCGGTCAGTAGATGTTGGACGGACGGACCATGCCCTCGGCGAGGTCGCCGAAGCCGGGCGCCATGATCGCGCCGGGATTGCCGATGATCTCCTCGACCACGGCGGTCTCGGTGGTGAGGATCAGCGCCGCGATCGAGGCCGCGCTCTCCAGCGCCGCCCGGGTGACCTTGAGCGGATCGATCACGGCGTCCTCGACGAGATCGCCGTACTGGCCGGTGAGGGCGTTGAAACCGTGCCCCGCCGGCAAGGCCGCGACCCGGGCCACCACCTCGTCGCCGTCGTACCCGGCGTTGATCGCGATCCAGCGCAGCGGCTCCGGGAGCGCGCGCCGTACGACGTCGCGCCCGATCGCCTCGTCGCCCGACAACTCCAACTCCGACAGCGCTGCCTGTGCCTGCGTCAGCACCGTCCCGCCGCCGGCCACCACGCCTTCCTCGAGAGCGGCACGGGTCGCGGCCAGCGAGTCCTCGACGCGCAGCATCCGCTCCTTCAGCTCGACACTCGTCGCGCCGCCGACCCGGATCACCGCGACCTTGCCGGCCAGCCGCGCCATCCGCAGCTGCAGGCTGTCCTGGTCCGCGTCGATCTTGGCCCGCTCGAACTGCTTCTCCAGCTGGGAGATCCGCGCCTCCACCAGCGACGCGTCCCCGTGCCCACCGACGATCGTGGTGGTGTCCTCGGTGATCGTGATCCGGTCACACGAGCCGAGGTACTCCTGCGTGACATCGGTCAGGTCGAGCCCGGTGTCCTTCGCGATCACCGAACCGCCGAGCGCGGTCGCGAGATCCTCCAGCTCGGCGATCCGCCGATGACCGAACCCGGGCGCCCGTACGACGACCGACCGCATCGTGTTGTGCATGTTGCCGCCGACAAGCAGTTGCAGCGCGGGCCCGTCGACCTCCTCGGCGAGCACCACGAGCGGACGGTCCGCCCGCTGCGCCACCTCGAGGGTCGGCATGATCTCCTGCACCTGGGTGATCTTCTTGTTGGTCAGCAGGATCAGCGGGCGGTCGTAGACCGTCTCCATCCGCTCCCGGTCGGTGACCATGTATGCCGACACGTACCCGTGGTCGAACTCGATGCCGTCGACAACCTCCACCGACATCCCGAGCGTGTCGGACTCCTCCGTGGTGACGACGCCGTTGCGGCCGACCCAGTCGACCGCGTTCGCGATCACCTCGCCGATCACCTCGTCGTCACTGGCTGCCAGGGTCGCGATGTGCTGCAGTTGCTCGCGGCCACGAACCTCGACCGCCCGGCTGCGCAGCGCCTCGACCACCACCGGTACGGTCCGCTCGATGCCACGGCGTACGCGCATCGGGTTGGCGCCCGCGTCGACCTCGCGCAGGCCTTCGCGCACCATCGCCTGCGCGAGCACGGTGGCCGTGGTGGTGCCGTCGCCGACCACCCCGTTGGTCTTCATCGCGACTTCCTTGACCAGCTGGGCGCCCATGTTCGCGAAGGGCTCGCGCAGCTGGATCTCGCGGGCGATCGTGACGCCGTCGTTGGTGATCGTCGGCGGGCCGGTCAGCTTCTCCAGCACCGCGTTGCGGCCCTTGGGCCCGAGCGTCACCTTGATCGCGTCGGCCAGCGCGTTCACGCCGGACTCGAGCAACCGCCGGGCGTCGGTGTTGAACCGCAGTTCCTTCGCCATGGTCAACCTCCTACTGGGAATTGCTGGGGAATTGCTGGGGAATGAGGATGGCCCGGCCGCGGACCTGGCCGCGGTCGAGGTCGTCGAGGGCCTGCTGGAACTCCTCCAGCGGGTACTTCGTGGTGTGCAGCGCTACCTTGCCCTGCGCGGCGAGCTCCATCAGGTCCTGCAGGTCGTTGTACGACCCGACCAGGTTGCCGATGAAGTTGATCTCGGTGGAGATCACGTCGATGGTCGGTACGTCGAGGTTCTCGCCGTACCCGACCACGTAGTAGTTGCCGGCCCGGCGGAGCATCGCGATCCCGTCGGCGGTGGCGCCGCCCTCACCGACGAAGTCGATCACCGCCTCCGCGCCGTGCCCGCCGGTCAGCGCGCGGACCTGTTCGACGTGGGTGCCATCGGCAACGATTCCGTGATCGGCGCCGATCTCGACGGCCAGGTCGACCGCGGCCTGGTTGCGGTCGACGACGACCAGGGTCGCGGCCGAGATCGCGTTCATCACCTGGATGCCGATGTGTCCGAGGCCGCCCGCGCCGATGATCACGCAGACAGCTCCCGGCCGGAGCGCTCGCGCGGCCTTCGCCGCCGCGTGGTACGCGGTCAGCCCGGCGTCCGCGAGCGCGGCGACGTCCGCCGGTTCCAGCGAGTCGTCGATCTTCACGACGCTGCGGGCCGTCGTCCGCAGGTACTCGGCGTACCCGCCGTCGGTGTCGATGCCCGGGAACGCCGACGCCTCGCAGTGCACGTCGTCGCCGGAGCGGCAGGCCCGGCAGAGGCCGCAGGTGATCAACGGGTGCAGGATCACCTTGTCGCCGACGGCAACGTTCGTGACCGCGTCACCGATCGCGTGCACCCAGCCGGCGTTCTCGTGGCCGATCGTGTACGGCAGCAGTACGCCGCTCTTCTCGGCCCACTGTCCTTCGAGGATGTGCAGGTCGGTCCGGCAGACCCCGGCCCCACCGACCCGGACGACGACGTCGAGCGGTCCGGTGAGCTTCGGCTCGGCGACGTCGGCCAGTTGAAGCTTGGTGTGGTAGCCGACGACCTGTACGGCCTTCATCGGGTCCTCCTCGTGTTGGTGATGCGGGTTGCCAGCGGCTCGTCGTCGTACCGGGTCTTGAGCAGACCGCGGCAGAAGTGCGCATTGCCCTCGACCGAGATCCGGACCGCCTTCGCGAACCGCAGTCGCATCGGCGCCGCGTCCGGCGGCACGGGTACGCCGTGGTCGTCGACCAGCACCAGGTCCTCCGGCCGGATCCCGAGGCCGATGTCGGTCCGCCGCCGGAGCAGGGCGTCCTTCTGCAGACCACCGGGGAGATGCCAGAGCGTGACCGCAGGCAGTTCCTCGATGGTCTTGCCGGTGGACCGGAGCAGCGCCATCACGCACCGCTCCATCGCCGCAGTGTGCGCCTTGCGCTGGAAGGTACGGCGGAGTTCGTCGAGGTCCTGATCGGCCTCAGAACCGAACGTGCCGACGTACCCCGCGTTCGCGGCCAGGCCGGCGTTGATCTTGTCCGAGTCGTGGTGATCGTCGAGCAGCACACTCACCGCGCCCACGCCCGGCACCCGACGCAGCGCGTCAACCGCGTCGGATGCCATCAGGTAGGCGAAGTTGGGCGCACAGAACGAGGTCGGCAGCCGCAGGTGCACGGTCACGCCGGCGTCGTCGATCCGGATCGACCGGACGAATCCGAGGTCGGTGATGGGCTGGTCCAGCTCGGGGTCGATGACGGTCGCCAGCGCCGCCACGACCTCGGCCTCCAACTCCAGCGATTCCGACGGCGACAAGGCGACCGCGGTCATGACGCCACGGCTTCTTCCCGCGATCCGGTCCCGGCCGGCAGCCGGAGCTCCTCCGGTACGTCGAGGTCGTACAGCGCCGCCGCGTTCAGCCCGAGGATCTTCTTCTTCTGTGCGGTGGTCAGCGGCGCGTACTCCGGCAGGTCGGACGGGATCTCGAAGTCGACGAACTTCTCCACCAGCCACTTCGGCGTCCACAGCGCATAGTCGGAGGAGAACAGGATCCGGTCCTCGCCGATCCAGTAGAGCAACTCCCCGATGATCTGCGCGAAGTACTTGGGCCGGCTGTGGATGAACGGCATCGCGACCGCGAGACCGCCGTACACGTTGGGCTCCTGGGTGGCGATCCAGCAGAAGTCCTCGAGTCGCGGCAGGCCGACGTGCTCGACGATGAAGTTCAGCTCGGTGTAGTCGGTCGCCACCTGGTCGATGTCGGCGACGTCGAAGGCGTCCCGGTCGAGGGGCCTGATGGTGGGGCCCTTGTGGACATGGACGTTCTTGATGCCGAGCTTGATGCACTCCTCGAGATAGCGCCGCGACCACTTGCTGTCCAGCTTCCACCCGCGGGAGTCCCCGTGCCACTCGGCCGTGTAGAGCTTGACGCCCTTCAGACCCATCCGCTCGGCGTCCTTGCGGAGCTGCTCGAGGCCGGCCTCCTCGTGGCGCGGATCCCACGCGTGGTTGTAGGTCAGCTTGTCCGGATGCGACCGGGTCAGCGCGAGGGCGTCCTCGGTCTGCCCGAACCCCCGCTTGTAGAAGTCGCCGAGGATCGCTGGCTGGAAGATCGCGTGGTCGACGTACCCGTCCTCGAACAGGTCCTTCAGCAGTCTCTGCTCGCCGTAGTACGTGTAGGTGTCGTAGTCCCACACGACCTCTTCGGGGCTGAGGTTCTTGTGGTAGTCGTAGAAGCAGTCGATGAACTGCTTGCCGTGGATGTTGCGCTGGTTCTCCGGGCGCGCGTCCCACAAGGCGATGTGCGCGTCGCAGACGTAGTACTGCTCACCGTTCTTCTCGTACATGCCGGCCTCACTTCGTGGTGAGGTCGAAGCCGATGTACTCGGCGGCGTCCTCGGGGCTGGCGAACAGGATGGTCTTGTCGTCGAGGTGCACCATCCGCCCGTAGTGGGTCGACGAGATCTCCTCGAACACCGAGCCGTCGAACTCCGACCCGAGCGCGTCGGTCAGCTCCGCGTAGTCGAAGTTGAGCAGACCCACCCCGTCGACCCGGATCATCGACGGGTACTCGGTCAGCTCGACGCCTTCCTTGGCGCCCATCACCTCGGCGACGACCCGGCCGATCGGCGTGTTCATCAGGGTCACTCCACACTTGTTGGAGAACTCGGTGTCAGATCCGAACTGCATGCTCACTGGTCCAGCTCCTTCGGAGAGTCGAGCCCGAGGTCCTCGAGCAGCGAACGGAACTTCTGCTGGGCGGCGTCCAGGCTCACCGCGAAGGTGACGGACTTCTCGGCCGGCTGCGACCAGATCGGTTGCAGGGCGTGCGCGGCGTCGAGACAGCGCGGCACCCAGGTCGCGAGCCACTCGCCGAACAGCTCCTTGTTGCTCTCGCCGTACTCCGAGTCCCGGGTCAGCAATCGGAACAGGTTGCGGGTGTAGGCGAGATCGCGGTCGTAGTCGTGTTCGCCGGTGCCGACGATGGTCGGGGTGATGTAGTCGCCGTTGCGGGCGGCGATCTGCATCACCAGCTCGCTGCGGAACAGTGACCCGACCAGCTGCTCGAAGACGATGTTGGTGGCGAACAGCAGCTCGCACCAGTCGCCGACGGCGGTCAGGCGCTCGACCACCTCGCGCGTCGGCTGCCACTCCGGCGCGCTCTGCCAGACCTCCTTGTGGGCGGCGCCGTCGAACGCTACGTCGGCCGACCTCCCGTCGCCCTTCTTTCCTTCCTTCCCTTCCCCGACGGCCTCCGACAGATCCAGGTTGAAGAGAGCGAGGTCCTGGGCGAACCGCATCTTGTGGGCGGCGTTGACGGCGACCGCGGTGTTGATCATGTTCGTCGGGCCGGACCGCTGGATGCTGGTGAAGACGTGCAGCGCGAGCCCGTTCTCGGCGTGCATCCAGGCGCCGAGGTTGCGCTCGATGAACTTCAGCCAGGCCGGGTTCCAGCCGTCGTAGGCCCGGGCCCGCTTGGCGTTCTGCAGGCAGAGGTCGACCTGGTGGACAACGGCGGAGTTGTTCCGGTAGATCGTCTGGTCCCACTCCTCGTTCGGATCGAGGAAGGCGTGCCAGTTCGACGACTTCGCGGCCGTCCACTCCTGCGGGTAGCCGCCGGGGCCGTTGCCGAAGCCGTAGATCCAGCCCTGGCTCAGATGCCGCTCGGGGTCGGGCTGTACGTCGACCGTGACGTCCTCGTACATCGTCGCCCGCAGCTTGGCCGGCTTGTAGTAGTTGTACGACCGGCTGCGCGAGCTCGGGAACTCCAGCGCGCCGGCCTCGGAGTCGGTGAACTCGATGCTCGGGAAACTGCGCTGTTTCGGCTCAGTGGTTTCTGTCATCTCAGGCTCCATCGGTAGCTGGGCTGGTGAACTTGTCGTAGAAGACCTGGTCCTTCGGCACGTTGCTTGCCTCCAGCAACGTCAAGGCGGCGTCGACCATCGGCGGCGGCCCGCACAGGTAGACCTCGCTGCGGTGCAGCTCCGCCTCACGCCGTTCGACGATCTCGGTGACGTTGCCCTCCTCCACCTGGAGCCCGTCCGAGTCCTGAGCCGATTCGGACAGGCAGGCGATGAACTCGAACCCGGTCAGGTCCGCACCGAGTTCCTTGATCGCATCCAGGTAGAACAGGTCGGCCGCCGTACGAGCGCCGTAGTAGAACCGGACCGGACGGGTGCTGCCGGTCTCCTTCAGGTGCCGCAGGATCGACAGGATCGGCGCCATCCCGGCACCGCCCGCGACACAGACGACCGGCAGCACATGGCCGTCCTTCAGCGTCGACGAGCCGTACGGCCCGGTCAGCGACAACCGGTCGCCGACCGCGAGCCCGCCGTCGAGCAGGGCGGAGAACCGGCCGCCCGGGTACTTCTTGATCAGGAACTCGATCTCGTCCGGTGTCGACTGCGTCGTCGCCATCGAGAACGACCGGTGGTCGTCGGTGCCGGGGATCGTGATGTCGACGTACTGCCCCGGCCTGAACTCGAACGGCACCGCGGTCTTCAACCGCAGCGCCACGATGTCCCGCGTGACCGGCTCGATCGCCAGTACGCCGGCGTCGACGGTCTGGATCGCGATGCCGCCGAGCAACTCGTCCTCGTCGTAGTTGAGCAGCTCGATCGTGCAGTCGCTGAAGGCGTGTGCCCGGCACAGCAGCACGTAGCCTTCAGCGACCTCGGCATCGTTGCAGGCGAACGTCGAGTACCGCTCCATCTGCAGGTCACCCTCGAGTACGTACGACTTGCAGGCGGAGCACTGCCCCTCCTTGCAGCCGTGCATCAGGTGGATGCCCTGCCGGAACGCCGCGTCGAGGATCTTGTCGTCCTCGGTGACGTCCATCTCGATGTCGACCGGTTCGAAGCGGATCCGGTGGGTGTCGGCCATGGTGGCCTCCTCCTGATGCTGAGTGGAATTCAGGGTGGGGATGTCAGGCCGCGGGCTTGGTTCCGTTGGCCTTGTACGCCGCCACGTGGGCCTCGCGCTCGGCGTCGGACATCTGGTTCAGCAGCACGTTCGGGCTCATGAACGTGTTGCCGCGGACGTCGTCGAGGGTCCACATCTTCTTCGGGTCGTCGAGGTCCAGGTGCGGCTGGCCGATCAGCGTCTTGCCGTCGTCACGGACGTACCCGAGGTCCTGGACGATGTCGGCCAGGTCCTTGTTGTGGTGCAGGGTCTCCCACTCGCGGAAGCCGGTCAGGCGGCCCATGTTCGGGGTCGGCCGGCCGTCGTACTCGCTGCGGAACGCGACCGCGTCCGTCCAGTAGCAGGTCTCCGAGCAGTACGTGCGCCACTGGTCGTCGACCTTCTCGGTGACCATGTCCTCGCGGATCAGGCACGGCACCATGCAGGTCCAGCAGCGGTGCGGGTACTGGTAGCCGACGTCCTCGAACGCGATCGGCTTGTTCTTGCCCGGGTACGCGAGCCGGTTGTAGTTCTCCCACCACTTGCCGTACTTCGAGTACCAGCCTGGGTACTTCTCCTCGAACCACTCGAAGTCCTTGTCGGTCATCGCGTCGATCCGCCAGTAGTTCACCGGCCAGCCGGTGGCGAAGAACCGTGCGACCTCGTGCACGTAGCCCTTGGTGGTGATCCGGTTCCACGCTTCCTCCACCAGGTCGTGCGGAATCGTGAGGCCGTACTTCTCCAGCGGCAGCAGGTAGCTGCGGTAGTAGTCGTCGTAGATCCACCGCCGCCACATCTCCGCATAGCTCTCCCGGTCCTTGCGCCGGTCCTTCGTGCCGTACTCGATGAACGTGCCGATGGCCGCGTCCACGACACAGTGGTTGTTCCACCACGCGTACCGCAGATCGCGCTCCAGCAGCGGCCGGTTGCGCTCGTCGGCCAGTGCCATCAGCAGGATCGAGTACCCGTTGCTGATGTGCCGCGACTCGTCGGACTGGACCGAGTGGAAGACCGTCGGCAACAGGTAGTCGCCGTTGGCCGCGGCCTCGTCCGGCATCGCCACGAACAGCGTGTTGGTGAAGGCGGTCTCCGCGACGACGGTCAGGTAGATGTTCGCGGCGGTGATCGCGTCACCGGTGATGAACCCCTCGCCGAACTGCCGGCCGATGGTGCCCGCGTAGTTGTTCGCGAACGCCTTCTCGGTCAGGTCGAAACCGGCCGGGTCGATGTAGTTGTTCATGTACAGGCGCTTGAGGTTCATCTGGATCGTCGAGTGCCTGACCTCGTCGATCATCTGCACCGCGAGCCCGTTGTGGATCTCCGGGTTCGGTACGGCGTCGATCGCCATCGGCATCGCCCGTGCCGCGGAGATCTCCGGGAACGGGATGATGCTGAGGAACAGCTTCTGCCACTCCAGCCAGCGCTGCTGGACCTGGCGGAACATGTTGCCGCGGATGGCGCCGTCCATGGCGCCGTACACGCGGTTGTCCTTCTCCTCCTCCATCGGGAAGTAGGACCGCATGATCTGTTTCAGCGGATCCTTCTTCGGCGCCTTCTCGAAGGTGTAGTCGGTGCCGAACCGGGTGGCCGGGGTCGCGAAGGTCGGTTCCCAGGACAGCTCGGTGATCTTGGCGTGGGCCTTGGTGAGACTCTGCCTGCTCAATGTGGGCCTCCATCATCGGGTTGATACGAGATGAAAGCCGCCTGCTGGACGTCCCTGTGTCTCAATGTGAGATGGCGGTCACAGCCCAGCGAGCTACCGTTGGTGAAAGTTCCGCTGGTGACGGACGTGAAGGAGGCCGCCATGGGCGCTGCACAGCCGGTCCGCGATCCGATCCGGGTGTCATGGGAGCGCTCGCACGCGTCGCAGGTCGACGTCGACCGCCCGGCCCCGAAGTACTTCGACCGGATCGACCGGGAGACCACGCTGATGCGGGCGGCCCGGCCGGTCATCGACGCGTTGTCGTCGGAGCTGCACAACGAGCCGGTCTGCATCATCCTGTCCGACGCCAAGGGCGTCGTCCTCGACCGCCGCGGCGGCGATCCGTCCCTGCTGCGGCGACTGGACTCGGTCGACCTCGCGCCCGGATTCCAGTACGTCGAGTCAGCGGTCGGCACCAACGGGATCGGTACGGCGCTCGAGGTGTGCGGACCGATCCAGATCGACGGAGGCGAGCATTACAACGGGAAACTGCGGATGTTCTCCTGCGCCGGCGCCCCGATCACCCATCCGGTGACCGGCGGCCTGCTCGGCGTACTCGACATCACCACCCAGGCCAAGAACTCGAACTCGATCCTGCTGCCGTTCGCCAAACTCGCCGCGCGGCGGATCCACGAACGGGTCGTCGAGGAAGCGAACGCGCTGGACCACGCGCTGCTGAGCGACTACTACGCGGCCTGCCGGCACAGCGGCGGCCCGGTGCTCGCCCTCGGTGACGAGGTATTCATGATGAACGCCTACGCACAGGCACGGTTCGACGCCATCGACCAGGCGGCGCTGATCGACAGGACGCGGGACGCGCGCGGCGGGACCAAGCCACTGGTGTTCATCACCGACCTGCCCAGTGGGACGACCGCGCGACTCGCCTACCGGCCGACGTTCCTCGGCGACACCCTGGCCGGCGGAGTCATTCAGATCAGAGAGCAACGAGCACCGATCCGCAGCCCTCAGGTCGCCCGCGCGGCCTTGATTCCTGGGACAACCGGGACGAGTGCGGTCTGGCAGCACGTCACCCAAGAGCTGCTGGAGGCGTGCGGCCGAGCCGAGTGGCTGATCGCCGACGGCGAAGCCGGGACGGGCAAGCTGTCCATGCTGCGTGCCGTCCGCCGGCATGTGGCACCTGACCGTCGGCTCGTCGTCCTCGATCCCGAGGCGATGGGCGACGACCTGCTGACCGAGGCACAGGCCGAACTGGATTCCGGCGCCGACCTGATCATCCGGCGGGCGCACCTGCTGAGCGGCGAGGTGCTCGACGGGCTCACCGAGTTGCTGCAGAACGTCCGCGACGGAGCATTCGCCGGGGACGCGTGGGTCGCGCTCACGCTGCCCGCCGACCGGTCGGAGATCGCCGACGAGCTGCTGGCGTTCTTTCCCCGGACCATCGAGGTGCCGCCGCTGCGACATCACGTCGAGGACGTTCCGGTGCTGGCCCGGTCGCTCCTGGCGAAGGCCGGGATCAGCGGCCTCACCTTCTCCACTGCCACGATGAACCAGCTGATGCGATTGCCGTGGGCCGGAAACATCACCCATCTCCGCGCGGTCCTCACCGCGGTCTCCAGGCGTCGCCGGTCCGGAGTGGTCGAGCTCGCGGACCTGCCGCCCGAGTGCAGGGCCACCACGCGCCGGCAGCTGACCCCGATCGAGGCCCTCGAACGGGACGCGATCGTCGACGCGTTGTCGACGTACGACGGTGACAAGACGACCGCCGCGGCCGCGTTGGGGATGTCCCGGGCGACGATCTATCGCAAGATCCGCGAGTACGGAATCGTCACCTGAGCGGGCGGGTCGCTCACAAACGAACAACTGCTCGCAATCCGTGATCATCCGGCTACAGTCAGCGCCGGTTCATTGCAGATCGTTACCACCGTGGAACCACCCAGCGCTGCGGCCTCGCCCCCGGCTCCAGTAGGTTCTGGCCATGAGCGATTCCGACACCTTGACGAGAACGGGTCTGGTAGCGCTGACCGACGTCAACAAACATTTCGGCGAGTTGCACGTCCTGAAGGACATCAACCTGTCCATCGCCAAGGGCGAGGTCGTCGTGGTGATCGGACCGTCCGGGTCCGGTAAGTCGACGCTCTGCCGTGCGATCAACCGGCTGGAACCCATCGATTCGGGCACGATCACGCTGGACGGCCAGCCGCTGCCCAGCGAGGGCAAGGCCCTGGCCCGGCTCCGCGCCGATGTCGGCATGGTGTTCCAGTCGTTCAACCTGTTCGCGCACAAGACGATCCTCCAGAACGTCACCCTCGGCCCGACCAAGGTCCGCAAGACGGACGCCAAGACGGCCGAGACACGGGCAATGGAACTGCTGGAACGGGTGGGGGTGGCCACACAGGCCCAGAAGTACCCGGCTCAGCTGTCCGGCGGCCAGCAGCAGCGCGTCGCGATCGCGCGGGCGCTGGCGATGGATCCGAAGGTGATCCTCTTCGACGAGCCGACCTCGGCGCTCGACCCGGAGATGATCCAGGAAGTCCTCGAAGTGATGATCGACCTGGCCAGGCAGCAGATGACCATGGTCGTCGTCACCCACGAGATGGGGTTCGCCCGGAGTGCGGCGAACCGGGTCGTGTTCATGGCCGACGGCGAGATCGTCGAGCAGGCCGACCCGGAGACGTTCTTCACCAACCCCACCTCGCGGCGCGCGCAGGACTTCCTCGGCAAGATCCTCAAGCACTGACGCCGACGCGTTCACAGCTCTTCCGCCCGCCGCTGTACCTGTAACCAACGAAGGGGAACCTCATCATGAGAATGCGCAACCTCGCCGCCACGCTCGGCGTCGCGGCGCTCGCGCTGACCGCCGTCGCCTGTGGCAAGGACGAGCCGGCCGCCGGTGGCAGCACCGGAGGCAACGCGTCCGACTCCTGCGGCGACCTGCACAAGTTCACCACCGCATCCGGCGTGGACGTGGCCGGGAGTCCGACGTTCACCAAGATCAAGTCGGCCGGCAAGGTCACGGTCGGGGTCAAGGCCGACCAGCCGAACCTCGGCTACAAGGACGCGAGCGGCAAGCGCTGCGGGTTCGACATCGAGGTCGCCCGGATGGTCTCGGCGGGCCTGGGTCTGGACCCGGACAAGATCGAGTACAAGGAGATCCCGTCGGCGAACCGGGAGACCGCGATCTCCGGCGGTGAGATCGACTACTACGTCGGCACCTACTCGATCACCGACAAGCGCAAGACGCAGGTCTCGTTCGCCGGTCCGTACTTCATCGCCGGCCAGGACCTGCTGGTCCGCAAGGACGACACCTCGATGGACGCCGGCAAGACCGCGCTGAAGGGCAAGAAGGTCTGCTCGGCGACCGGCTCGACCCCGATCCAGCGGGTCAAGGACGAGGGGCTGACCGAGGCGAGCAACATCTCGGAGTTCAAGACCTACTCCGAGTGCGTCTCGCAGCTGCTGGACAAGAAGGTCGACACCGTCACGACCGACGACGCCATCCTCAAGGGCTACGCGGCCACGGCGCCGGACGAGCTGCGGGTGGTCGGCAAGACGTTCAGCACCGAGAAGTACGGCATCGGCCTGCCGCTGGCCGACAAGGCCCTGCGGGACAAGGTGAACAGCATCCTGGAGACGTCGGCCACCGACGGCACCTGGAAGGCGATCTACGGCGAGACGCTCGGCAAGTCGGGGTCGGACTCGACCCCGCCGCCGCTCGAGAAGTACTGATCCTCCTCCCCGGTCGCGGCGTCGTACTCCGGCGCCGCGGCCGGGTTCTGTACTCCTGATCCGGCCCCTGGCCGGACCTGTCCTGACTTCTGGCCCTACTCCTGGAAGGTCGCGATGCTCTCGGTCCTCACCGACAACTGGGAACTGTTCGTCGACGGTTTCTGGACGACGATCAGGCTGTTCCTGGTCTCCGGTGTGCTCAGCCTGGTGCTCGGCACCGTGCTGGCCGGGTTCCGGGTCTCCCCGGTGCCGGCGTTACGCGGCATCGGCACCGGGTACGTGAACATCCTGCGGAACACTCCGCTGACGCTGGTGTTCGCGTTCCTGGTCTTCGGCGCACCGAAGATGCAGATCGAGCTTCCGTCGTACTTCTGGTCCGCGGTCACCGCGCTGACCGTCTACACCTCGGCCTTCATCTGCGAGGTCGTCCGGTCCGGGATCAACACGATCTCGCCCGGTCAGGCCGAGGCGGCTCGTTCGGTCGGCATGACGTTCATGCAGGTGCTGAACATCGTCGTTCTGCCGCAGGCGTTCCGGGCGATCGTCCCGCCGCTGACCAGCGTGCTGATCGCGTTGCTGAAGAACACCACGATCGCGGCCGGCTTCTCGGTCGCCGAAGCCGGCGCGATCCCGGCGGTGATGGCCGAGCGGGGTCAGAACCAGGTGTTCACCCTGCTCTGGATCGCGATCGGCTTCCTGATCGTGATCGCCCCCCTGGTCTTCCTGCAACGGTGGGCCGAGCGACGGACGGCGGTGGCCTGATGAGTGCGGTCCTGTACGACGTACCCGGCCCGCGGGCGAAGGTCCGCAACCGGATCCTGAACGTCGTGGTCCTCCTGCTGGTGCTGGGCGCGATCGCCTGGATCATCTACCGGCTGAACGCCTCCGGCCAGTTCGAGAGCCGGCGCTGGGTGCAGCTCGAGTACAGCTCGATCCAGCGCGAACTGCTCCACGGTCTGCTCAACACGTTGAAGGCAGCCGGCCTGGCGACGGTGTTCGCGCTGATCTTCGGCGCAGTGTTCGCCGCGGCCCGGATCAGCGATCACGCCTGGCTGCGGGTACCGGCGACCGTGGTGGTCGAGTTGTTCCGGGCGATCCCGCTGCTGATCCTGATGTTCTTCTTCTACTACGGCAACCTGCAGTGGCACCTCGGCATCGGCCCGTTCTGGGATGTCGTGTTCGGGCTCACGCTGTACAACGGCTCGGTGCTCGCGGAGATCTTCCGGGCCGGTATCGCCGCCGTACCGAAGGGTCAGCGGGAGGCGGCGTACGCGACCGGGCTGCGGAAGAACCAGGTGGTCCGGCTGATCCTGTTGCCGCAGGCAATCAGCGCGATGCTGCCGGCGATCGTCAGCCAGCTCGTGGTACTGCTGAAGGACACCGCGCTCGGGTTCATCATCACGTACGGCGAACTGCTGTACGTGGCCAAGCAGATGGGTGGGCGGCTCCAGTACGGCTTCCCGTACATCCCGACGTACATCGTCGTCGCGGTCATCTACATCGGGCTCTGCTCGCTGCTGTCACTGCTGGCCCGCTACCTCGAGGGCCGCTCCCGGCGTCAGCGCAAGATCACCGGCGGCCCAGCACCACTCCCCCTGAGCACCGACCCCGGCGCCGGCGCTCCAGTCCTCTAACGAAACTGGCCCCTCCACTGTCGGCGATTTCTAGGGGTCGTTGCAACACCGTGCTGGTTTCTAGGTAGTGAGTAGATCACGCAAGCGCTCGGCTGGGGTGTCCCAGTCGAGCGTTTT
>NZ_JBSGUS010000032.1:0-67775 GCF_053608045.1 Kribbella sp. NPDC055071 | reverse complement strand
GTGTTGTGGTTGCTCCCCGTTTGGGGGGGGGTTTGTCCCCATCTGTGCCCCCAACACCCCCCCCCGACGGCGTGGGTCAACCAGGCAAATTGGTGGGTCAGCCAGCCAAATCGCGGAGGGGTGGGGTGGGAGGGGCGGCGTGGGTGGGCGGTGCTGTCGGATGCGGTGGAGATGGAGGTGGGGCATGGACCTGGTGAGGCGTTGGGTCGAGGGATGGCGGTTGTGCCGTGGTCTGGGGCCGGTGATCGAGTACGACGGCGCACTGGCCGCCGTACTGGGGTTGCCTGGGCGGGAGCGGGAGTTGTTCGCCCTGAACGACGAGCCGGCGACGGTGGATCGGTTGGCGACGGCGACGAGCGAAGACGTCTGGCTGACTGTGACCACGCAGGATGGTGACTCCGCGGCCCGGCGGCTTGAAGCGGCGGGAGTGCAGCCGTTCGAGGAGCGGAAGACATTGATGTCGATCGACCTGCGTGCGCATCACCAGCAGGCAGCGACAGGGATCGAACTGCAGACGGATGGGCCGCTGGAGTACGTGCGGGTGCTGGCCGCCGACGGATCGGTTGCGGCGCACGGGATGACGGCGATCGTCGGTCAAGACGCAGTGATGCACGACATCCAGACCGACCCGGCGCACCGGCGGCGCGGGCTCGGCAGTGTGGTGATGGGCGAACTCGGTCGGCGAGCGGTGGAGCGTGGGGCTCACACGGGACTACTGATGGCCACGACCGATGGCTTCCAGCTCTACCGAAAGCTCGGCTGGTTGTCCGAGGCAACCATGGTGACAGGATCAGGCCGTGGCCGGCCGCGCACGGTGGGCGGCGACCTTGGTGCGGTTCTGACAGGCCGTTGAGCAGAACCGCTGCGTCCGGTTCCGGGTCGAGTCGAGGAAGAGGTCGTCGCAGCGGACCGCCTCACAGCGACGGAGCCGGCTGACGTCGTCACTGCCGAGCAGCATCGCCACCGCAGTCGCGAATTCGGCCGGCCATCCACTACCGAAATGGAGATGCCACGGCTCGTCCTCGAACCTGACGAGCTGCGGTTCCGCCTTGGTCTCCCGGAGCATGCCGTTCACCAGCTCGACGGCTCGATCCACATCGGGCAGCGAGCCGAGTGCGTCGTACAGGTTTGTGCCGGCAGCGGCGTACTCGTCGAGATCGATCGGTTCGATCCGGTTCGTCGTCAGTCGCAGCGCCGCTCGAACAGCATCGGTGTCCGGAGGAACCGCCGGCCGGCCCTGGCGCAAGGCGGAGCCGAAGGTGTTCGCCAGCGCGATCGCCGCGAGCAGCGACGCCTTCAGGTGATCCGTAGCCTCCACGTACCCATTGTCACGTGTGCTTGATAGGCAGCGACTATCCCGTCATAGACAGCATTACTTTGACCCTGCGGTAGCCACGACGGAATGTTGTATACATGACGAGTGAGGTCGTGGCCGCCGCCCCCGTCCCGGTCCCCGGGCGCGCCCAGCGAGTGCGTGAGATCGCCGTTGAGCTCCGCGGTCTCCGGGGTGCGCTGATCCCGATCCTGCATGCGGTGCAGGAAGAGCTCGAGTACGTCGACCAGGGTGACATCCCGGTGATCGCCGACGTACTGAACCTCTCGGTGGCAGAAGTGCACGGTGTCGTCACGTTCTACAAAGACTTTCGCCGTACGCCGCCTGGGCGGACGACCGTGGCGATCTGCCAGGCCGAGGCCTGCCGGTCGGTGGGCGCGGTCGAGTTGGCCGAGCATCTGAAACGGCGTGCGGGCTGCGGGTTCGGCGAGACGACGTACGACGGACGCGTCACGCTCGAAGAGATCTACTGCTTCGGCAACTGTGCGCTCGGGCCGACGGTTCAAGTGGGCGAGAAGCTGCACGGACGGGTCACGCCGGCGCGACTGGACGCGTTGCTGAGGGAGGTCCGATGACCCGCATCTTCGTCCCTCGTGACTCGGCCGCCCGCTCGGTCGGCGCCGACGAGGTCGCCGAGCGGATCGCCGCGATCGGCGGCGCGGTCGAGGTCGTGCGCACCGGATCGCGCGGCATGTTGTGGCTGGAGCCTCTGGTCGAGGTCGAGACCGCTGAAGGCCGAGTCGGCTATGGTCCGGTCGCACCTGAAGACGTGGACGGGCTGGTCGCCGGCGGCATGCTGGATGGTGTGGGCTCGGCTCTTGGCCTGGTCGAGGAGTTGCCGTGGATGAAACGGCAGCAACGGTTGACGTTCGCCCGGGTCGGGGTGGTGGATCCGCTGTCGCCTGACGACTACACGTCGTACGGCGGAATTGCGGGCCTGAGGCAAGCACTTGCCCTGGAACCGACCGAGGTGGTCGAGACCGTGGTCGACTCCGGGCTGCGGGGTCGAGGCGGGGCCGGGTTCCCGACCGGGATCAAGTGGCGCACGGTTCTGGGCGCCGAGTCGGACCTGAAGTTCGTGTGCTGCAACGCGGATGAGGGTGACTCGGGTACGTTCGCGGACCGGATGCTGATCGAGGGCGACCCGTTCACGCTGATCGAGGGGATGACGATCGCGGCGTACGCCGTTGGTGCGTCGGAAGGGTATGTGTACCTGCGCTCGGAGTATCCGGACGCGGTCGCGACGCTGAAGGCTGCAATCGAGCTCGCCCGGGCGCGCGGCTGGTTGGGGCCAGACATCCTCGGCTCAGGGTTCGGCTTCGACCTGCACGTGCGCGTCGGCGCGGGTGCGTACATCTGCGGTGAAGAGACCTCGATGCTGGAGAGCCTCGAAGGCAAACGCGGCATGGTTCGCGCGAAGCCGCCGATCCCTGCATTGGAAGGGCTTTTCGGCCTCCCGACCGTCGTCAACAATGTGTTGTCGTTGGCAACGGTTCCGACCATCCTCGCGAACGGCGCGCCCGCGTACGCCGCCTACGGGAGCGGACGGTCGTTGGGGACGAGCGTGTTCCAACTCGGCGGGAACGTGGCCCGCGGCGGGATCGTCGAGACCGCCTTCGGCATCACGCTCGGCGAACTGGTGAACGACTTCGGCGGCGGTACCGCCAGCGGTCGGCCGACACGAGCCGTTCAGGTGGGTGGGCCACTGGGGGCCTACCTGCCGGTCGAGCAGTTCGAACTGCCGATGGACTACGAGGCGTTCGCGGCGGCCGGCGCGATGGTCGGGCACGGCGGCATCGTCGTCTTCGACGACAGCGTGGACATGGCCGCGATGGCTCGGTTCGCGTTCGAGTTCTGCGCGGCCGAGTCGTGCGGCAAGTGCACGCCGTGCCGGGTCGGCGCAGTCCGCGGCGTCGAGACGATCGACCGCATCGTCGCCGGCGACGACCGGAAGAAGAACCTCGTCCTGCTCGACGACCTGTGCGAACTCATGACCGACGGCTCGCTCTGCGCCATGGGCGGCCTGACCCCGATGCCCGTCCGCAGCGCCGTCCGCCACTTCGGAGAGGACTTCACTTCATGAACGAGCGAAGCGAGTTCATCATTCAACACAGCCCCTTTCGTGCCTCATCGGCGCCCGGAGCGAAGCGAGGACGTCGATGAGTTTGCTCAAGGAACCCGACTTCGGGACGCCCGCCCGGCCCGGTGCAGCGACCGTGACTCTGACGGTCGACGGCGTACCCATTGCGGTCCCTCCGGGGACCTCGGTGATGCGGGCGGCCAAGGAGGCAGGGGTCGACGTACCGAAGCTGTGTGCGACGGACAACCTGGAAGCGTTTGGTTCGTGCCGGTTGTGTGTGGTCGAGATCGACGGCGTGCGCGGTACGCCGGCCTCCTGTACGACGCCGGTCCGCGACGGCATGGTGGTGCACACGCAGAACGAGCGACTCGGGAAGCTGCGTCGTGGCGTGATGGAGCTGTACATCTCCGATCACCCGCTGGACTGCCTGACCTGCTCGGCCAACGGTGACTGCGAGTTGCAGGACATGGCCGGCGTGACCGGTTTGCGTGAGGTTCGCTACGGCTCCGGGGTCGAGGCCGGCGCCAACCACCTGGATGCGCCGACGGACAGCTCCAACCCGTACTTCGATTTCGAGGCGTCGAAGTGCATCGCGTGTTCGCGGTGCGTTCGGGCCTGTGACGAGGTGCAAGGGACGCTGGCGTTGACGATCGAGGGGCGAGGCTTCGACTCGAAGGTCGCGGCCGGTGCGGGCGGATCGTTCTTCGACTCCGATTGTGTGTCGTGCGGAGCGTGCGTTCAGGCTTGTCCGACCGCGACGCTGCAGGAGAAGTCGGTCATCGAGCTGGGCATGCCGACGCGATCGGTCGTGACCACCTGTGCGTACTGCGGAGTGGGCTGCTCGTTCAAGGCCGAACTGCGGGGCGACGAGCTCGTGCGGATGGTTCCGTACAAGAACGGCGGGGCGAACGAGGGTCACTCGTGTGTGAAGGGCCGGTTCGCCTTCGGCTACGCCAGCCACCCGGACCGCGTGCTCGAGCCGATGGTGCGGGATTCGATCGCGGACGAGTGGCGGAAGGTCTCGTGGGAGGAGGCGATCGGGTTCACGGCTCGACGGTTGCGCGAGATCCAGGCGTCGTACGGGCAGGGCTCGATCGGCGCGATCACGTCGTCACGGACCACGAACGAAGAGGTGTACGCCGTCCAGAAGATGGTGCGCGCGGTCTTCGGCAACAACAACGTGGACACGTGTGCTCGGGTCTGCCACTCGCCGACCGGGTACGGGCTGAAGCAGACGTTCGGTGAATCGGCCGGCACGCAGGACTTCAAGTCGGTCGAGGAGGCCGACGTGATCCTGGTGATCGGCGCGAACCCGACCGACGCGCACCCGGTCTTCGCATCCCGGATGAAGAAGCGGCTGCGCCAGGGTGCGAAGCTGATCGTGATCGACCCACGCACGATCGACCTGGTGCGCTCGCCACACATCGAGGCGGCTCATCACCTCCGGCTCGCCCCCGGCACGAACGTCGCGATCATCAACGCGATCGCGCATGTCGTGGTGACCGAGGGTCTTGTCGATCGTCGTTTTGTCGACAATCGGTGTGAGGACTTCGAGACCTGGGAGTCGTTCATCGCGGGAGCCGAGCACAGTCCGGAGGCGGCGGCCGAGATCAGCGGCGTACCGGCCGAGGATATCCGCGCGGCAGCGAGGCTGTACGCGACCGGCGGGAACGGCGCGATCTACTACGGTCTCGGCGTCACCGAGCACAGCCAGGGCTCGACGATGGTGATGGGCATGGCCAACCTCGCGATGGCGACCGGGAACATCGGCCGGCGCGGGGTCGGCGTGAACCCGCTGCGTGGGCAGAACAACGTGCAGGGGTCGTGCGACATGGGGTCGTTCCCGCACGAGCTGCCGGGATACCGGCATGTGTCGGACGACGGCGTACGGGCTGTGTACGAACAGCTGTGGGGTACGCCGATCTTGAACGAACCGGGGTTGCGGATCCCCAACATGTTCGGCTCGGCGATCGACGGTTCGTTCCGGGCGCTGTTCGTGCAGGGTGAGGACATTGCCCAGTCGGACCCCAATACGCAGCATGTGTTCGCGGCGTTGGGTGCGTTGGAGTTGCTCGTCGTACAGGACCTGTTCGTCAACGAGACGGCGAAGTTCGCGCACGTTTTGTTGCCGGGGACATCGTTCCTGGAGAAGGACGGGACATTCACGAACGCCGAGCGGCGGATCAATCGGGTCCGGCCGATCATGGCGCCGCGGACCGGCAAGCACGAGTGGCAGATCATCTGCCAGATCGCCCAGGCGATGGGGTATCCGATGCAGTACGAATCGGCCGCGCAGATCATGGACGAGATCGCGCTGACGACGCCGACGTTCATGGGGATCTCGTTCGACAAGCTGGACAAGGCCGGGTCAATTCAGTGGCCGTGCAACCTCGAGCATCCGGACGGGACGCCGATCATGCACGAGGAGGAGTTCACCCGGGGCAAGGGGCGGTTCATGGAGACCGTGTACGTGCCGACGTCGGAGCGGTCGACGCGGAAGTACCCGCTGATCCTGACCACCGGGCGGATCCTGTCGCAGTACAACGTGGGCGCGCAAACTCGTCGTACGGCGAATGTCGCTTGGCATCCTGAGGACATCCTCGAGCTCCACCCGCACGACGCGGAGGTCCGTGGGATCTCCGACGGCGACCAGGTCGCGCTGTCGAGCCGGGTCGGGCGGACGTCGCTGCGGGCCAAGTTGTCCGAGCGGATGCCGGTTGGGGTCTGCTACACGACGTTCCACCACCCCGTCACCGGCGCGAACGTGATCACCACCGACAACTCCGACTGGGCCACGAACTGCCCCGAATACAAGGTCACCGCGGTCCAGGTCGACCTCCTCCCGGAGTCCGTCACCACCGCAGCCACCCGGGAGCCCGTCATCGCCGGTGGTCCCCGATGAGCCGAACCACGATCCCGCCGTACGTCCGCCTGGCCAACGAGATCGCAGCCCAGTTCGCCCACCGCCCACCCAACGAAGCCGCCACCGCCATAGCCACCCACCTCAAAGCAGTCTGGGACCCCCGCATGAAAGCCGCCCTAATAGCCCACGCAAACACCGGCGCCCAAGACCTAGACCCCAGAGCAGCCCTAGCCGCCCAAAAACTCCAATCCCCATGACCCACCCCACCAACAAAACCCACCCAATCCCCAGCCAAGCCGACACCCGAGCACCGGCCGTCGCAACAACCACCCAGGCGAGCGCCAGTGAAGCCGACACCCGACCACCGGCCGTCGCAACAACCACCCAGGCGAGCGCCAGCGAAGCCGGCACCGGCGCTGGGGGCGGGGCCTGTGAAGTAGCAGGTTCTGAAGGCCTTGGCCTTCAGGCGCGGCGGGAGGTTTTGTCGTGGGATGTGGCGCGGGCGTTGGCTTATGCGGCTGCGGCGCCGGGGAGTGTTGTGTCGCGGGAGCTTGGGGTTGCGGCGGGTGGGGTGTTGGCGGGGGGTTTGGTTTCGGTGGGGTGTGTGCCGCCGGTGGATCGGGCGGCTATGGATGGATTTGCGGTGCGGGGTGCGGGACCTTGGCGCGTGGTTGGTCAGGTGGGGGTTAGTTGTACGGCGTCGACCGGGTTGGCCGACGGGGAGGCGTGCGGGATCGTGACGGGAGCGGCGGTCCCGGCGGGAGCTACCTCTGTGGCGCGGTCCGAAGATGCTGTGCTGGTTGGTGATCTACTGCATGGCCCGGCCGAGGAAGGCCGACACATCCGGCGAGCCGGCGAAGAGTGCGCGGCCGGCGAGCAACTACTACCAGCTGGAGTGATCGTCGGCCCAGCCGTCCTCGGGCTCGCAGCGTCCGTCGGGCTCAACCGGCTGACCGTCATCCCGCAACCAACAGTCGCAGCCTTCATCACCGGCGACGAACTTGTCCACCGAGGCCCCTCCGGACCAGGCCGAGTACGTGACGCCATCGGCCCCATGCTCCCCGGCCTCATCACCCAGGCCGGCGCGGTCGCAGGCAAGATCACCCACCTCCGCGACTCCCAGGCCGAGCTCATCGAAGGTCTGACAACAGCGACCGCAGACCTGATCCTGGTCTCAGGATCGAGCGCGTCCGGCCCCGCCGATCACCTACGCCCGGCCCTCACCGCACTAGGCGCCGAACTGATCGTCGACGGAGTGGCCTGCCGCCCCGGACACCCGCAAGCGCTGGCCAAGCTGACCGACGGCCGCCTGATCCTCGGCCTCCCCGGCAACCCGTTCGCGGCCCTGGCGGCCTTCCTCACCCTCGGCCTACCCACGATCGCCCGCCTCCGCGGCCTCCGACTCCCCCACCTGACCAGAACCCCAGTCCCAGGCGGCCTAACCTGCCACCCAACCAGCACCCGACTCGTCCCGGTCCGCCTCACCCCAGAAGGCGCCGTACCAGTAGGCCACGCCGGCTCAGCCATGCTCCGAGGCGTAGCCGCAGCAGACGCCCTAGCCATCATCGACCCAGGCCCAACCAAGGCCATAGCCGCCCGGATCCTCCCCCTGACCTGAGCTCCCCCAGCCGTCAGAGCAAAACAAAAGAGAGGGTATCCACGGTTCCGGTGGAGGTCAGGCGTGAGTCGCCCGTTCCACGCCCAGAAACCCGCCACCCGGACAACACCGTCCACCTGCTGATCTGTCGGCCCGGAACAGTCAGGTTCGGGGAGGATCTCTTCCCTGATCGGGCGCGATATCCTCCCAACCTCCTTCCTGCCAAGGCGAATCCCGCCACCTGGACAGATCCAGTCACATCCCGACACCAGGCCCCTGCGGGAGGACTCAACCATCTCCGAACCGGCCCAACACGAGGGGATAACCGGCTCTTGTGTCGGATGCGTGGGTTGATTGGTCGCCGCTGCGCGGCGGCTGGTCCTGTTGCCGCCTGCGGCGGGGGCGCAGGTGGGTGGATTCGCCGGCTCGTGTGGGTGTGCGCGAGGCGACTGTGGTGGCGCGGTCTCCGGGCTGCGTGATCGTGCCAGTCGCGGTGGTGTGCCTCAAGGGCGCCTTCGGCGTCGCTGCGCGATCTTCGACCCTTGACCCACACCACCGCGACCAGGGAAGGATCGCAGCTATTCCGGAGCCGCTCACCCGAGTGGTCGCACGCGGGGTGTGGTCACGGGAGTGGACCGTGGTGTGGCTGACGCACTAGGTCCGTGCGGGGTGGGTGTGATCACGGGGGTGGACTGTGGTGAGGGCGGGCTGGGTCTTTCCGGAAGTAAATCTGCGGATAGCGACCAGGAAGTTCCGGAAAGACGGCGCCGGCCGTGGCCGGCGGCGGACGTGGTTGGCGCATCGAGTCGTGGCGACTGGGTTCGGGCCGGGTTTTCGAGTCGTGGTGAGTGGTTCGGGCCGGGATTTCGAGTCGTGGATATCGGCGAAACTCGCCGCCGATTCCTGACCCGGATCCACGACTCGATCACCTGAACCCGGCTCACAACTCCCCAAGGGGTCCGGGGACCGCGATGATCACATCGCCGGCACCCGCTGTCATCACCCGGCTCGCGCGCACGACCTGAGCGCACAACAGCCATCCGCGGCCCCCGCCGAAGGCGGCAAACGGGCCAGCCGCCGCGAAGCGCTGTCCGCATCAACCCACACATCCGACACAAGAGCCGGATATCCTCTGCCGTGATCACCCCCCACCCGACCAGCACGATCACGCAGCGCGGAACCGCGGCAACCACATCCCGGTCCCGGCACCCGCTATCACCACACGCGCTCGCGCACACCACCCGAGCGCGTATCAACCATCAGCGCCCCGCCGAAGGCGACAAAGTCAGCCGCGCAGCGGTGACCGTCTTGCCTACACACCCTCATAACAACTGATACTTCTTGTTCTTCGGGAGCCTGGGTTCAGGAGGCTTCGCTGGATTCGGTTTGGGGCGGCGGGCCTACCCAGAGACAGTCTGCGGTGCCTTCGGCGAGGTGGGTCTCGTAGATGGAGACTTTGTGGGTGATGATGTTCAGGCACTCGTTGAGATCTTGGATCTGGGCGGTGATGGAGTCCTGGTGGCTCCGCAGGAGGTCCAGGCGCTCGGCCTCGTTTCCGCGGCCCTGCCGGACGAGCTCGGTGTACTTGCGGATCGTCTCCAGCGGCATCCCGGAGGAGCGGAACTTGATGCACATCTCGAGCCACTCGACGTCGTCCTCGGTGTAGACCCGCCGCCCGTTCGACTCTCGTCGTACGGCGTCGGCCAGCAGGCCCTCACGTTCGTAGAAGCGCAGCGCATGCACGCTCAGCCCGGTCCGCTCAGCGACCTGCCCGATACTCAGTCCAGCGTCCATAGTCGGCAGTTTATCCTTCAGAGCAAGGGCTTCAGCGCGGCGAGCGCCTGATGGACATCGGCCTGCGTCGTATAGATGTGGAACGACGCGCGCAGTTTCCCGTCCCGGACAGCCGCGCGGATCCCGGCCGCCGCGAAGGCGGCCTCCGCCCCGGCCAACGCCGTACTCACGATCGCGGAATCCCCGGCCGGAAGCCCGAGCCCGGCCCGGAACTCGTTCGCCAACCCCACATTGTGCTCGTGGATCGTCTCGACCCCGATCTCCTCGATCAGCTCCAGCGCAGGTGCCGCACCGACGAAACAGAACCACGCCGGCGACTGATCGAACCGCCGCGCCCCCGAGGCGAGCTCCATCCGAGTCCCGTAGTACGAGCCGTGCACATCGGCCGCGGCGTACCACCCAGCCGCAGACGGCCGGCACAGAGCCTGCAGCCCGCGGCGACAGATACCCGATCGTCGCACCGCGCGGCGACATCAACCACTTGTAGGTGTGCGTGATCAGCGCATCGACCCCGTCGACCCGCAACGGCAGCCACCCCAGCGCCTGCGAAGCATCGATCACCACCAGCGCGCCAACTTCCTTGCTAGCAGCAACAACCCCGGCCAGATCGAGTACGGCGCCAGTCGACGACTGCACCGCACTCACCGCAACCAGATCGATCCCAGGCCGAATCGCCGCGACCAACTCAGACCCCGGTACGCCGACCACCGACACGCCACGGTCCGCATGCACCTGCCACGGGAACACGTTCGACGTGAACTCAACGTCATCCGTCAGCACCGTCGACCCATCCGGCAACGCCGCCGCGATCGGCGCGACCGCCGCCGACACCGTGCTGCCCACGAACACATCAGCCGCCGACGCCCCGACGAGCCGCGCGAACGACTCCCGCGCCCGCGTCGTCGACTCGTCCCACGGCTCCCAGCTCGTCGCACCGACACGCCAGTCGGAGAGCGCAGCCTGCAACGCCTCCCAGGCCGGGCGCGGCGGCAGGCCGTACGAGGCAGTGTTCAACCAGCCCGGTTCCGGCTCCCACAGCTCAGCGAAGTCCACCCTTTCACCCTACGTGTCCCGAAGGTGAGCGAGCAGGGCCGCCAATCGCCGCTGTGCCCGGGAGGTGCGGCTCTTCACCGTGCCGAGCGGTACGCCGAGCCGGTCGGCGATCTCGGTCTGCGTCAGCCCGTCGTAGTACGCGAGTCGCAGCACCTGCGCCTCCCGCGGCCGCAGCCGGCCCAACGCCTCCCGCACCTGCCAGGCCTGCCAGACCGTCACGATGTTCGGCGGCTCCGCGACGATCGTTTCGACCGCGTCGTCGAAGCTCAACTGCTGCTGGGTACGATGTTCCCGCCGGTAGATGTCCACCGCGGCCCGGCGCGTGATCGCGTACAGCCAGGGCTTCAGCTCCCGCGCCGGGTCGAAGCGGTCCGCCGCGCGCCACGCCTGCACGAAGGCTCGCTGTACGGCGTCGGCCGCGTGCTCACGGTTCCCCAGCAGGTTCAGCGCGGTCGCGTACATCGGCGCCGAGTACCGCTCGTACATCTCGTCCAACGCCGACCCGTCACCCTCCCGAAAGCGCTCCCCCAGCGTCTCCTGTGCCATCAAGGTCGTCATGGAATCTCATGCTCCGGCCAACCACCGGCCGTCTACATCGGTGGCAATCACCCATCCCGGGGCTCAGACCTGCCTATGCCCTACGCACCCCGCGACGGTTCCGGTTCGACGGATCCGGCCCGCGTGTTAACGCCGTACCGGCTCCGAGTCAGTGCTGAAAGGAGCCAGCTATGGCAACCATCGACCGCCGAAGATTCCTGCAGGCCGCCGGAGCGATCACCGCCGCCGCGGCCGTCCCAGCCACCTCCGCCGCCACATCAGCCGCGGCAACCACCTCGCGCCGGCGAATCGTGGTGCTCGGAGCAGGATTGGCCGGCCTCAGTTCGGCGTACAACCTCATGCAGGGCGGGTACGACGTCGTCGTACTCGAGGCGCAGAACCGTCCAGGTGGGCGCGTACTCACGCACCGCGACGGCTTCCACCAGGGCGGCCACGCGGAGCTCGGCGCGACCAGGATTTTCGAGAACCACGAGTTCACCAATCACTACGTCGACCACTTCGGCCTCAACCTGATCCCGTACGACGAGGGCCGGCGGGCGTTCTTCATCGGCGGCAAACGCTTCGTCGCACCGGCGCCCGGTGAGCCCTGGTCGATCCCGACCATGACACCGGCCGAACGGGCCAACCCGTTCGCGTTCTTCCCGCAGTACGTCGAATCCGGCTTCGGACTGCTCGGCGACGTCCATTCACCGGCCTGGCCGGGTGGATTCCCGACGACGGCCGAGCTGGACCGCGAGACGTTCACGTCGTACATGCGCGGCCGCGGTGCATCGTCGGGCTGGACGGACTGGTTCTTCGCGCAGAACGGACGGCTCGGCCGGATCAACGCGCTGGCCGGGTTCGCGGAGGAGCTCGTTGCCGACGGCAAGATTGTCCGCAGTATCGAGGGCGGCAACGACCAGCTGCCGAAGGCTTTCGCGGCCGCACTCGCCGGGCGGGTCAAGTACCGCAGCCAGGTCGTCCGGGTGACATCGTCGTACGGCGGACTCCGCGTCAACTACCGCGATCGGCACGGGCTGCACGAGATCCGCGCCGATCGGGTCGTGTGCGCGATGCCGATGCCGCCACTGCGCAAGGTCGATCTGTCCTGTGCCGGCTTGTCCACGCAGAAACTGGATGCGATCCACGGGCTGAAGTACGTCCCCGCGGCGCGCTGCTTCTTCCAGACCAAGACGCGGTTCTGGGCCGACGACCCGCTCGGTCGGCTCGGTGGGCTCGAGCTGGTCGGCACCGACACCTCGGTCGGCCGGATCTGGAACACGAGCTCGCAGCAGCACGATCGCACGCTCGGCATGGTCCACAGCTACATGCTCGACACCGACGCGATCGACTTCGCGTCGCGGCCGGAGTACGCACGGATTCCGCGGATGCGGCACGAGTTCGGGAAACTGCTGCCGGGGTTCGCGGGGCAGGAGGTCGCGGCGGTGAGCAAGGTCTGGCAGGAGGATCCGTGGATCGGCGGAGTGACCGGCTGGGTACAACCCGGTGAGCTGCGGTCCCTGTTCCCGGTGATGCGCCGGGCCGAGAACCGCATCCACTTCGCCGGCGAGCACACCTCGCTCTGGATCGCCTGGATGAACGGCGCGCTCGAGTCCGCGGAGCGGGTCGTCGCGGAGATCACCGCAGCCGACGGCAGCTGAGGGGCTTGACCTAGACAGCGCTCTAGCTCCTAGCGTTCCGGTCGTCAGGCTATTCGGAACGCTAGGAGCTTTCATGCGCTATCGCACGCTGGGTGGGACCGGGATCGAGGTCAGTGCGCACTGCCTCGGGGCGATGATGTTCGGCGCGATCGGCAACTCCGATCACGAAGATTCGGCCCGGACCATCCACGCCGCGCTCGACCAGGGCATCAACTTCGTCGACACCGCGGACATGTACTCCTCCGGCGAGTCCGAGGAGATCGTCGGCAAGGCGCTGAAGGGGCGGCGCGACGACGTCGTCCTCGCGACCAAGGTGCATTTCCCGCTGCAGGACGGTACGCGGAACCAGAGCGGCAACTCGCGCCGCTGGATCACCCGGGCGGTCGAGGACAGCCTGCGCCGCCTCGACACCGACTGGATCGATCTGTACCAGATCCACCGGCCGGACGAGACGACGGATATCGAGGAGACGCTCTGGGTCCTGAGCGATCTGGTCAGCGCGGGGAAGATCCGCGCGTTCGGGTGCTCGACGTTCCCGGCCGAGGACCTGGTCGAGGCGTACCACGTGTCCGAGCGGCGCGGGTACGGACGTTTCCGGACCGAGCAACCGCCGTACTCGATGATCAGCCGTGGCGTCGAGACCTCGGTCCTGCCGACCTGTCAGCGGCTCGGGATGGGTGTGCTGACGTGGAGCCCGCTCGCGTGGGGATTCCTGACCGGCAAGCTCCGCAAGGACCAGCCGGTCGACCTCACCTCCGGCCGCGCCGCCCTGGCGCCACACCGCTTCGACCCGGCGCTGCCCGAGAACGCCGCCAAGTACGACGCCGTCGAAGGCCTGATCAAGGTCGCCGAGGGCATCGGGGTCTCGCTGCCGGAGCTCGCGCTCGCGTTCGTCACCACCCATCCCGCGGTCACGTCCGTCATCAGCGGACCCCGCACGATGGAACAGCTCGACGGTCTCCTCAAGGCCGCCGACCTCACTCTCGACGACGCGACCCTCGACCAGATCGACGAGATCGTCCCGCCCGGCACCGACTACTTCCGCACCGACGCCGCCTGGCGCCCCCGCTCCCTGACCACCCCCGAAGCACGCCGGCGCCCACCCAGCGACCGCTGATGGGGTTGTAGGTGGCTGCGGCCGGTCCGGCGTCGTACCTTTGGTCGACGAGCGTCGACTCTTGGGAGGGTGTTATGAGTTTTGACAGGCCCGGACTGCCGTTGCCCGGTCATGAGCTGGACCCGGAGGTGGACGAGACGCTGCGTGAGGAGGGCGTCGAGTTGACCAACCACGAGGTCGATGCACCGGACCACCCCGGCGACGTCTCCGCCGGACCGCAGCCGAACCACCCGCTGCACCCGGCCCACCAGACGGACGAAACCGACGGATCGGGAGACAGCTGAGCGACCGGTGGGTAGGGTCGCGCCCGTGGCGGTGACGATGCGGGATGTCGCCCGGCATGCCGGGGTGTCGCCGAAGACGGTCTCCAACGTGATGAACGGATATCCGTACATCCGCGCGGCGACCCGGACCAAGGTGCTCGCATCGATCGATGCCCTCGGCTACCAACTGAACATCTCGGCCCGGAACCTGAAGTCCGGCCGGACCGGCATCATCGCGCTGGCCGTGCCCGAGCTGACCAACCCGTACTTCGCCGAGCTCGCCGACGCGGCCATCGCGGCGGCCGGCGAGCACGGTCTGACCGTGATGATCGAGACCACGGGCGCCGATCGCGAACGCGAGCTGACCGCGCTGGCCCGGCCGCGCGGTCATCTCGTCGACGGCCTGCTGTACAGCCCGCTCGGCCTCGGCCCGGAGGACATCGACGAGCTGCGGACGCCGACACCGATGGTGTTGCTCGGTGAGCGGATGTTCCACGCCCCGGTCGACCACGTGATGATCGACAACGTCGAGGGCACCAAGGCGGTCGTCCGCCACCTCCTCGACCAGGGCCGGCGACGGATCGCGGTGATCGGCTTCAGCCCGGGTGAACAGGTCGGCACCGCCGCCATCCGGTACGGCGCGTACACCGAGACGCTGACCAAGTACGGCGTACCCGTGCCGCAGGGGCTGGCCGTGTCCGGAGGAGAGTGGCGCCGATCGAGTGGGGCGGCGGCCGTCGAGGAGCTGCTCGCGACCGGGGCGGAGTTCGACGCCGTTCTGGCCATGAACGACACGCTCGCGCTCGGTGCGATCCGTGGACTGATCGCGCGCGGCATCCGGATCCCGGACGAGGTCGCGGTGGCCGGCTTCGACAACATCGACGAGGCGAGCTACAGCACTCCGACCCTGACGACGGTCGACCCGAACCGGATCCAGATCGCCCGGACCGCGGTAGAACTGCTGGTCAAGCGGATGGGCGGCGACGACTCCGAGCGCGTCGAGCGCGTCGCGCCGTACGAGCTCCACACCCGCGAGTCCACCGTCGGCATCGGCTGAGCCAAGGTCGCGATTACGCTCCCAGCGATCGGCTCGGAGCGCGGTTCCGCTCCCCCGAGGGGCCAGACTGTGCCTGTGAGTACACAGTCCAACCTCGCCGAGACCACACGGCTGGAAGCGTTCAGCGACGGGGTGTTCGCGATCGCGATCACCCTGCTGGTGCTGGAGCTGAAGAGTCCGGAGCTCGAGGAGGGCGAGAAGCTGTGGCCGGCGTTGCTGCACGAGTGGCCGCAGTTCGCCGCGTACCTGACCAGCTTCGCGATCCTCGGGATCATGTGGGTCAACCACCACTCGATGTTCCGGCAGATCCAGCGCGCCGACCGCGGGCTGATGTTCCTCAACCTGATCCTGCTGTTGTGGGCGACACTGCTGCCGTTCCCGACGAGTCTCTTCGCCGAGCATCTGCAGGACGAGACGTCGATCAACGCCAGCGTCGCCGGGGCCGTGTACGGCGCCAACCTGACCCTGGCCGGTGCCTCGTTCAGCCTGATCTGGTGGTACGTCCTGCGTCACCACCTCGTCGACCACGACATGACCAAGGCACAGATCCGCAAGTCGATGATCAGGTGGTCGTTCGGCACGGTGATCTACGCGGCCACCATCGGCCTGTCGTTCCTCTCCCCCGAACTGACGCTCCTCGCAGTCTTCCTACTAGCCCTCTACTACGCCTTCGAACAAGTCAAAACCCGCGACGCCGCCGCGTGACTAGTCGGCCTTCCAGTAGCCCAGGGATTTGACGCGGTGTTTGGGGACGGCGAGGTCTTTGACGACGTACGACGTGAGCTCGCGGGTGGTGCTGGTGTCACAGGCGATCCAGACGAACGCGTCGTCCCCGAGGAGCTTCGGGAGGCTCGCCCGTACGTTCTCGATCAGCTCGGGGCGCGGGACTGTGCGCAGCTCGTGCCGCTCGGGATCGAGACGGAACGGCAGCTCGTGATCGCCCTCGTGGGTGGTCTCGAACCAGATGATTGCCGGGAGCTTCGGCGCGACCGCGAGCAGCGAGTTGATCGCAGGGAGGGATGCGGGGTCGCCGATCACCAGCATCCGCGCCGGCAGCGGATCCGGCACCTCGAACCCGGTCCCCTGCACGGTCGCGTCGATCGTGTCCCCCGGCTGGGCCTTGCGGGACCAGTCGCTCGCACAGCCGTCGTGCAGCGCGAACTCCAGGCTGAAGGTGCCGGCCTCGACGTTCGGATCGACCAGCGTGTACGCGCGCTGATGCGGTTTGCCCGCGTTGTCGAACCACAACCGCACCCACATGGTCGGGCGCACCCCGGTCGCGGCCAGCAGCCCACCGTCGGTGAACTGCACGCGTTGGTAGCGCTCGGTGACCTGTTCGGCACCCGTCACGGTGAGGACGAAGTCCTTCCCGCGAAAGAGCTTGAGCACCACGCCTTCCCAGCCATGCCCCACGGCGGACCTCCAGCGACAATTGCAGTTGTCAGCGGAATCGCTGCTCGGTAAGTTAGCGCAGCCTAACCTAACTGAAACGAGGAACAAGGTGAACGCGAGGGTGTTCCGGGATCCCCACGGCGTACCTCAACTCCAGGCCGGCGACCCGCTCGCTCTCGTGTATCTGCAAGGCGTCACGACCGCGCGCGACCGGGCCTGGCAGGTCGAGCTCGAGCGCCGCCGGTGGCTCGGGACCACCGCCGCGTTCCTCGGTTCCGAGGCCGCGGGCTGGGATGTGTTCGCCCGACAGGCTCGTCTCGCCGACACGGCACAGCGGTGCTTCGAGGCGCTCGATGCGGACACCCGCGAGTGGGTCACGGCGTACGTCGAAGGGGTGAACCACGGGCTCCCGGGTGGGGCGGATCGCGCACCGGAGTTCGCCGAGACCGGGCTGACCTTGCAGGCGTGGGAGCCGTGGGCGCCGCTCGGGATCTGGCTCGCGGTGCATGTGCTCTTCGCCGGCTTCCCGACCAAGCTGTGGCGGACGCATGTCGCCGAGCAGTTGGGTGACGAGGCAATCGACTGGTTCAGCTCGGAGGGACCGCACGGCGCCGGCAGCAATGGATGGTTGATCCCGGGCTCACACACCGCATCCGGCCAGGCGATCGTCGCGGGCGATCCACACCGGTACATCGAGAGCCCTGGGGTCTACCAGCAGATCCGGCTGACCTGCCCCGAGTACGACGTTCTCGGCCTTGCGGTCCCGGGGATCCCAGGCATCGCCCATTTCGGCCACACCGGCAGCGTCGCCTGGGCCATCACGAACGCGATGGCCGACTACCAAGACCTCTACTCCGAACAACTCCGCCGGACTCCCACCGGCCTCGAAGCCCTAGGCCCGGATGGCTGGACCCCCTGCGCCACGCACACCGAAGAGATCGAAGTAGCCGACGCAGACCCGATCGAGGTCGAGGTCATCGAAACCGACCGAGGTCCGGTAATAATCACCGGCTCCGGGACGGTCAGCCCCGGATCCAGCGCCGGCACGGTCGGCCCTGGATCCAGCCTGGTGGTTGAGTCGAGGTGGGCCGACGGTGAGTGGGCGGTCTCGTTGCGGTATCCGCCGCGGGTCACCGGTCGGCTGGGGTTCGAGGTGCTGCCTAAGTTGCTGCAGGCAACTACCGTTGCGGAGATCGATGCCGCAGTTGACGGTTGGGTGGAGCCGGTCAACGTGATTCAGGCGGCTGACACCGAGGGTGGGTTGTTGCATCGGACGGCCGGTCTCGTCCCGAAGCGGCACTCCGACAATCGGTGGCGGATCGTGCCGGCGTGGGAGGCCCAGCATGCGTGGGAGGGCTGGGAAGAGATGCCGCGGGAGACGGTTGACGGTCCCGCGGTGATGGCGAACGCGCGTGAGCTTGCCGAACCGTTGGGGGTCGAGTTCGCCGCACCGCATCGCGCCCGCCGGATCCGCGAACTGGTCACCGCGCGGGATGATTGGTCGGCGAGCGAGATGCCGCAGATCCACACCGATACCTTCCTCGGATCCGCGGAGTCGGTCCTGAAGTTCCTGCCGGGCATGGAAGATCTCTCCACCCAAGCCGTTGCCCTACGCACCGAACTCCTGTCCTGGGACAGGCGCATGGACGCCACGAGCACCACAGCTTCGTCGTACGCCGCCCTCCGCAAGGCGCTCATCTCCCGCCTCACCGATCACTTCACCGTCCTCGACAACGCCGAGGTTCCCGAGGTGTTCGCACCGTGGATGGATACCCTGACGCACGTCTCGTATGCCCTCGAGAGCCTGCTCGCCACCGACCTCCCCGACATCAACGTGGCCTGGCTGGCGCGCGAGGCACTCGAGGAAGTCGCCGCGCGCAAACCCCGACCGCCGTGGGGAGAGACCCACCAACTCTCACCGCTGCACGCCCTCCGGGGTCCGGTCTTCGCGGCGAACGAGGAGCCGTTCGATCTTGGTCTCTCCGGCGACCACCACTGCGTGATGTCGACGGCGAGCCTGCCGGGTCTGACCGACGTGTGTATCCGCGGCTCTGCGGCCCGCTATGCCTGGGATCTGGCCGACCGCTCGGCCAGTGGATGGATCGTGCCGCTGGGTGCGTCCGGCGTACTCGGGGATCCGCATCACCACGATCAGCTCCCGCTGTGGTTGCGCGGCGAACTGGCTCCGGTCGAGAGTGCACTGACCCGAGAGGACCGCAGTTTTACGACGACCCTGGAAGGTTTCGGCACGGTTGGGCTCGTCGAGGCGGATCCGGAGCGGGATCTCGATCTCATCCACGAGTGGGTGACGGCCGAGCGCGCGACGTTCTGGGGAATGGGTGAGCTGTCGCGGGACGAGGTCGCGGCAATCTACGGGTTCCTGGACTCGGTGCCGACGCATCACGTGTACGTCGCCCGGCTGGACGACGTACCGGTGGCGCTGTTGCAGACGTACGATCCACAGGCCGATCCGGCGGGTGCGGCGTACGACATCCAGGCCGGCGACCTCGGGCTGCATCTACTGATCGCGCCCGGCGATCCACGCCCTGGTTTCACCGGGCAACTGCTGACCGCCGTCGGTCAGTTCGTCTTCGTCCACCTCGGTCATCCTCGCGTCGTCGTCGAGCCCGACGTCCGCAACACCGCCGCCATCGACCGCTTCCGCCGTACCGGTTTCGCGCTCGGACCGGAAGCCAAGATCACCCAGCCCGACGGTACGACGAAGACCGCCCAGTTCGCTTTCCTCACCAGGGAAGGGTTCCTCAGAGCCCAGCAAGCCGTTGTGCAGCCGTAGCCAGCTCGCCGGACGCGGCGGCCGCGAAGTTGAAGCGCAGCCACGCTCCCGACCGCTCGGCGGCGAAATAGCGACCACCAGCGCTCACCACAACGCCGAGCTCCCGAGCCCGGCCGGCGACGACCACGTCATCCACTCCGGCCGGGAGCCGCACCCACAGATGCAGTCCGCCGGCCGGCAGATTGTGGACCGTCCAGTCGGGCTGCACCTCGGCTAGCCCTGTCGCCAACTCATGACACCGCTCGCGCAGCACCTTGCCGAGAGCGCGCACGTGCCGCTCCCACGCGGGTGAGCTGAGCAACTCGAGCGCGGCCTCCTGCAAGGGACGCGGGATGAAGAAGTCGTCGACCTGCCGAATCGCTCGTAAGCGTTCGATCACCGGCCCGCGGGCAATGAGCGCGCCGATCCGCAGACTCGGCGCGGCGGGCTTCGTCAGCGAGGTCAGATAGACGACAGTGCCGTCGCGATCCAGACTGAGCAATGGTTCAGCGCTCGACGAACCGTGACCGAGCAGCCGGGCAAAGTCGTCCTCGAGCACGAACGCACCAGCCGCCCGCGCTACCTCGAGGACCTGCCGCCGGCGGTCGGCGGCGAGGACCGCGCCGGTTGGATTCTGGTACGTCGGCTGACAGTAGAGCAGCCGCGCGCCCGACCGCTCGAACGTCTCCGCCAGCAGGTCCGGTCGAATGCCGTCTCCATCCACCGGAACCGGAACCGGGCTGAGACCAGCCGCGCGAGCCGCCGCAAGCGCTCCTGGGTACGTCGGAGTCTCGACCAGGACCGGGCTCCCCGGCGCGGCAATTCCTCGGAACGCGATGGAGAGCGCACTTTGGCCGCCGGCCGTGACCAGCACATCATCGGCAGTCACACCAGAGCCGGCCATCGTCGCGAAGACCGTGCGAAGCGCCGTCAAGCCGCCGGCCGGTGCACGATCCCACGCGTCGGGACGGCGCGCGGCCCGCGCGAGCGCGGAGCTCAGGGCACGCGTCGGCTGGAGCGACCGATGCAGATACCCACCGTCGAGACGGATCGCGCCCTCCGGCACCGGCCCGAGCGCGTCGGCGAGGGACCGTGCGTCGACGCTGCGATCCGCCAGAGCGACGGTTTGCCAGGCAGTGTCGAGAGTCGCGCCGGTCTGCGGCGGCTTGGCTGCGACGTAGGTGCCGCTGCCAGGACGAGTGACCACAACTCCCTCGGCGGCCAGTTGCGCTACTGCCCTGGAGACTGTGCCCGGGCCGACGCGGTAGCGATCGATCAGCTCCCGACTGCTCGGAAGCTTGTCCCCGGCTGCAAGGTCGCGAACCAGGCCACGGAGCAGGCCGAGCAGCTCTCCAGAAGTGCTACTCTCGTTCATGAGAGTACATGGTAGTGCTACTGCGCCGACACCAGAATCGCTATCGGCGCTCCGGGCCGACACCCCGGGCTGTGAAGAGGTCATTCACTTCAACAATGCCGGGTGCGGGCTGCTCGCGGCTCCGACCCTCGCGACGATGGTGACGCACCTGCAACTCGAGGCTCAGCTCGGCGGGTACGAGGCGTCCGACCACGCCGCGGACCAGGTCCGTACCTTCTACACCGAGCTCGCCGCCCTGATCGGCTGCGGTCCGCACAACATCGCCTTCTCCGGCAGCGCGACCCATGCCTACGCGACGGCGCTGTCGTCGATTCCCTTCGAACGCGGCGACATCATCCTCACGACGCGCAACGACTTCATCTCCAACCAGATCGCGTTCCTCTCGCTGCGCAAGCGGTTCGGGGTCGAGATCGTGCACGCGCCGGACCTGCCCGAGGGTGGCGTGGACGTGACGGCGATGGTCGCGCTGATGAAGGCTCGTCGCCCGCGACTCGTCGCCGCGACGCACATCCCGACGAACTCCGGCCTGGTTCAGCCGGTGGCCGAGATCGGCCGGCACTGCCGTGAGCTCGACCTGCTGTACCTGGTCGATGCCTGCCAGTCGGTCGGCCAGTACCCGCTCGACGTCGAGGAGATCGGCTGCGACCTGCTCACCGGAACCTGCCGGAAATTCCTCCGCGGCCCGCGTGGATCGGGCTTCCTGTTCGTCTCCGACCGCGTGCTCGAAGCCGGCTACGAGCCACTCTTCCTCGACATGCGCGGCGCCGACTGGTCCACCGCGGACGGCTACACCCCCGCACGGACCGCCGCCCGCTTCGAGGAATGGGAGTTTCCGTACGCGACGTTGCTCGGTTGTGCGACCGCCGTCCGGTATGCCCGCGAGGTCGGCATCGAGGCGATCTCGGTACGGACTCCGGAGTTGGCCAGGCAGTTGCGCGACGGACTCGACGCGCTGCCGGGGATCCGCGCGCTCGATCGCGGCAGCAAGCTCGGCGCCTTGGTCACCATTGCGGTCGAAGGCTGGTCGGCCGAAGCGTTCAAGAAGGAATTGGATGCCCGCGGCATCAATTCGGCGCTGAGCTTCCGCAGGTTCGCCCAATTCGACTTCGGCGACAAAGACGTCGACTGGAGCGTTCGATTCTCGCCGCACTACTACAACACCGAAGCCGAACTCGCGCAGGTCGTTGCCGCTGTCAACGAGCTCACGACTGCTACCAAGTCCCGGCTTCAGTGAGTCTGGGTGGACGGGTGCCGGTGACGAGGGTGGTGAGAGCCGCGTCGATCGACGGGCCGAGGAACCAGTCGCCGGCGTGGTCGAGCGCGAACACGCGTCCGTCCTCGTCGATGGCGAGGATGGAGTCATTGGCGCCCTCGAGCCCGATCGGCAGCACCCTGCGCCCGATCACCTCGCTGAAGCCGGCCAGGGTCTGCGTGGTCGCGGCCACCTGCACCACGTCGAACTCGAACGGTCGACGCCGTACCTGCCGACCGGGTCCGTCCTGCTCGACCGCGATCCCGCCGAACTCCGCCAGTACGGCGGACGCCGCCGGGAACAGGTGAAACCGCCCGCCGGCCCGATCGCTGAACCGGCTTGCCTGCTCCTGCAGCCGGCGGGTCGCGCGGGCGACGTACAACTCATCGCGCCGGCCCTGGTACCAGCCGGCCGCGGCCAGCACGATCCCGACCTCCCGGGGAAAGCGAAACGTCATCGATTCCTCCTTCCCGTACGTCGATTCCCAGGTGCAGCATCAACAGCGCGCATGAGACGCAGGGCAGTGCCAACAAGCCGGCGGCCGGATCGCCGCGCTCACGGATCCGGCGAGTGATCAGCTCGGCGTCCCGGAACAGTTCGGCCCGCACCTCACTCAGGCCGACGTTCGGGGCACCGGCCGCCGCTCGGCGCGCGTCCTCGGCGTGCAGGGCGTCGGACAATGCCGCTGCGTGCGAACACCGCGTGTGCCCGCGTTCGCGATATTCGGCCGGAAGCTCGGCGGTGAAGAAGTCCCGCACCAGGGGATGGTGGTTCGGCTCGGCCGGGCCTTTGAGGCTGCGGGCAACTATCAGGCGTTCGCCATACCGGAGCTCGGTCACGGTGGCAGGCGTCCCGACGCGGCGTAGGTCGGCACGGATCTGATCGGCTGGATCCCAGGTCCTCGGCGCGGGCGGCTCTTCGGCCCGATGCGCTCGGTACATTTCCATCACTGCGGCCAACGGCAACGACGGCCACACCGACAGCTCACCAGTCTCCGCGTCGACGATGCCGCGGGCAACACCCAGACCGGCCGGCCTCGGTGTCACGACGTACCCGAGCTCGAACTCGTGCACCTTCGCCACCGGCTCGGGGACAGCGCCCGCGGTGTCCGCGATCCACCTGGCCGCGATCTGTTCGGCCTCCGTACGAGTGATCATGCTTCATCGTTGCGCCCGATCGCGCCGGCGACGGGCGCTGGCAGCAAGCTGTCGAGGCGGCTGGCGGCGCGTCAATGACGGCGACACTCGTGAGCGTGGCAGAACTCCTTCTCTTCCCGATCGGTCACTACGCCGGCACGCAGTACGTCGACGCCGCGCCGGTCCAGCTCGTCCGGCATGGCGTGACCTTCCACGAGCTGGATGCGCCGACCTTCACGCTGTGGTCCTTCGCGCACGGAAGCCGCCAGGCGGTCGAGAGCGAGACGCCTTGGACCAGGCACGCGGTGGTCGAGCTGGCCAAGGCGACTGGTACGCCGGACGTTGTCGACGAGCTGTTGGGATCCGGCCTGTTGGCCGAGGTCGATCCGGCTGCGGGGATCGAGTTCGCGCGGGCCCACCGGGTCACTCCGTTGATGCTCGGGTTGGGCAACACGGCGGCCGAACCGTCGCTGTGTGGGATCGGCTTCCTCAACCATCCTGTCCTACAGGTGAGCCTGGCGATCTACGACGTCTGGCAGTGGTCCGCGATGGACGACACCTTGTGGAGGACCTGCGAGAACGCGGCCGGCGCCGCTCGCGCCGCTGGGTTGGACGATCCTGAGCTCGTTGATCCGGAGCTGCTGCTGACTGGATTCCTGCAGTCGCTCCACGCGTTGGTAAGTGTCAACGCTGCGTGCGTGGATGTCGACGTACGCCTGAGTCATCCTTCGACGCAGCTTTCGGCTGGGGGTCAGGACTGATGAACTCGCTCGTCTTTCCCGTCGGTCACTACCTGGGCGCCGCGCACACCGGGCCGGATCACGACGACGCGAGCCACGTGGTGCGGATCGGTTGGCGCACGTACGAGCTGGACAACGACGGCGAGGTCGCGATCTGGGCACTCGCCCACGGTCTGCCCGAAGGTCCGGCCGGTCCGCCGTGGACCCGCGCCGCGTTGGAAGGCGCGGTCCGCGCGACCGGCATCCCCGGAGCCACTGGTGTCCTGGACGATCTGATCAAGCGCGACCTCATCATCGAGTTCGACCCCGGTACACCGGAAGCCGTCGAGCTCGCCCGGATGGTGCGACTCCGGTCGCTCCTCGTCGGTTTCGGAAACGACCGCGCTGACCTGCTCAGCTACGGCATCGGCACCACCGCCACCGGCCCGGTCGTCAAGGTCCCCGCCTTCACCTATGAACTCTGGAAGTGGGGCCACACCTGCGACAACCTCTGGCACATCACCGAACTCCTCTCCGAAGCCGCAACCCCCACCCAACTCCTGACCCGCTGCCTGCACAGCATCCAAACCCTGATCTCCCACGGCGCCGCCTACCTGGACGAGGCCCGAGACCTCTAAACCGTCTCCCCCCGAAGCACCCGCCCAATCAAGCCCACTTCCGGCGCACCACCACCCTGCTGCCCATCACCGGCTTGCTTTGCATCGGATTGACTTTCTGGTTTCGGCTCAGCCTTCTTGCGCTTCTTCTCGTCGTCGTCTTCGTCGTCCGGCGGCGGAGGAGGCGGCGGACCACCTCGTAATGCGACCAGGATCCCGACCAGCAGCAACCCAACCACCGCAACCGCAAGCACCTTCCGTCGCCGCGCCCGCCCCCTCTCCGCACCACCCGAGTTGTCCGCATCACCCTGGCTGTCCCGGCCCTTCGAGTTTTCGTTGCCTTCGGCCCCTTCCTGAGTGCGTGCGTTGGTCAGGTTGAGCATTCGCTCGCGGCCGGCCAGGTATTCCGAGGTGGATGCGTTCGCGTCGGACTCTCGCTGGAGGATGGTGTTCTGCAGGGCGACCAGGTCCGTCTGCTTGTTGATCTGCAGGCCTTCCTTGACGTCCAGATCGAGGCCGAACATCAGGAGTGAGAACTCCGCCAGCACCGGTGCGAGCGCCTGTTGCCGCAGGGCCAGCGTCGCCGCATGTCCCACCGGCTCCTGGACCGCGACCTCGATCAGCGCCCACCTCGCTTCGCTGTCGCCATCCAGCAGCTCCAGGTCGACCGCACGCTGGAGAACCGCGCCGGCGAATTCCAGTCGGTTCTGCCATTCCTCCGGCGGCAGCGCGACATCCTCCGTCGCCGCCAGCAGATCCGCGGCTGCCTTCGAGAGATCCCGAGCCAGCGCGGCGTCGGTCCGGATCACCTCGGTCAGCTCGACCTCGTCCATCGATTCCAGGAAGGGTTCGCGGAGACGCCGTTCGAGCTCCTCGCGAGCCAGCTCGTTCAGCTCCGTCAGCTCCGCGGCGTCAGCCCGCTGTCTCAACGACCAGTCGTGCAAGGCCAGCAAGACAGTCGCGAACTGGGTCCGATCCAGCCGCTGCACCTTACTGGGATCCAGGTGACGGCCTTGCGCCCCATCCTCGGCAGCAAGCCACCTATCCGGCTGCGGAACAGCTCGCCCGTCGAAGACCATCCTGTACTGCGCAAGCTGCGTGACAGCCCGGTAGAACGTCGCCTCCGCAGCCAGCGCCGCGACTTCCATCGCCTCCTGCTGGTTGAGCTCCACGTAGCCGGCCAGGCGTGTCGCGTTCTCTTCAGCGACCCGCCGCGCCCGGTCCCCGTCGTTCCCCCGCGCACGCAGCAGGTAATGGTGGCCTTCATGCACAACCACCGTGGACAGGAACGCCGTCACGGACAGCCCCGGCGCAGCAAACATCTGCCCTGACTGCGGATCGTAGAGCCCCAACGTCGCGCCCTCGTCGAGCACGGATTGCAACCGTCTCAGGTCATCCCCTCCGAGACGGCGCTTGATCGCATCACCATCCAGCGGCACCGACCGCAACGCGTGCGCGATGCGATCGGAGTCGAGACCAGGCAGCCGCCCGGACTCCGGCACCTCGCCCAGCAGCGTCCGTTGATACGCGAGCGACGTGTCGTGAACCAGCTCGTAGTAGACGAACGCCGCCGCAAGATCACCCGTCATCCATCGCCCGGTCCGCGAGTCAACCCGAACCGCGGTCGACGCCATCCCGACCGGATACAACAGCTCGAACAGCTCCGCTTCCTCGATCGACCCGACCTCTCCCAACTCCCGGCCGATCAGGTGAGCGGACAGGTAGGCGTCCATCAACTCCCGGAACTCCACCGGCACGTCACCAGTCGCGCCCCGGACGAAGGCGTCGACCTGCGCGTCAGCGGGTCCGGTCAACTGCTCGATGCGTTCGAGTACGCCGATGTACCGGCCCAGGAGCTGGACCTTCTCAGTGGTCGCCGGAGCGTCCCACGGCCGACGACCCTGCAGCTGCCGCCGGATCTTCTCGGCGCGTTCACGGGCAGCTCGCACGCGATCCTTGGGGGCCCCAAGGGGTACGGCGTACTCCTCGGGATGGCCACGTTTGTAGTCGAGTTCACCCTGGATGGCGTCGTGGACCTGAGCCAGACCGTCAAGGAGTTCGGGCGCAGTGCCGGATTGCTCCTGGTGGTGACGCAGAACTTCCTCCAACTCCGAAGCGACCGTGAGCATCTTGTCCTGGTTGACGCCGGCGGCCGCCGATGTCGACCGGACCCGGGCCAGCAGCTCCTGCAGGAGTTGGCCGCGCCAGCCGTCCATCTCGGCCTTGGTGGAGTTCCAGTTGGCGACGTTCTGGGCGATGCTGAACATGCTCGACTGAACCAGGTTGGTGATCACCAGCGAGGCGGCCGCGCCCTTCACCGGCCCGACGAGGAGCCAGCCGACGAGTGACTGCAGGGCTCCGGCCGGCAGATCCCGGGTCGGGAAGGTCCAACCGGGCGGCTTCGGGCTCGGCGGCGGACTCGCGGTCACGAACGTGCCGACCAGTTCACCCGGATCCAGCTGCCGATGCGCAGGGTCTTGATCGTCCGAGACCCCAAGCAGGGCGCGGATCCCGGCGACATACGTCTCCAACTGCTCCTGCTGACCTCGTACGTCGGCAGGCACTGTCGCCAGCGCATTCCGGACCGCGTCGGCGAACTCCGCGGAGGTGAGCCGCGACGACTCCGCGATCGTTCGGCGCAGCTGCCGGTAGAGCGGCAGCATGTCGTAGCTCAGCCGGTTCTCCATCCGCTGCTCGGCGTACTTGTATCCGAAGTACTCGCCCGGCACGTACGCCAGATAGACCGCGATCAGGCCGGCCGCGACGACCGAGGACTTGAGCGGATCGACGATCATTCCCAGCCCGGCGCCGGTGAGCCCGGCGACCAGATCGGCCGGGATCTTGGCCAGGTACGCCCGCCCGAGCCCCGGGAACATCGACGGTCGATGCAGCGGCGGCGACGGTCGCGGGGTCAGGCCGATGACGGGATGCGTCGGTACGGCGGAAGCCGGCCGCACCGACGGATCGGCGAACCGCTCGAGCACCGCCATCACCCGGCGCGCGCCCTCGGTCTGCGCCCGTACGGCGGCCAGACTCGGATCGACCGCCCCGGCCACCAGTTCACGGACCGTGGCCTGCTCGCGGCCGTCGCCGTGGCGTTCCTCGGTCTGCGCGTCGAACGAACGCACCAGCGCGAGCTGTTGCTGCATCGACAAGGCCTGACCCAGTTTCGAGTACGGCTCCAGCACGATCCGCAACGCTTGCCCGAGCACCAGCACACTCATGTAGCCGTACTGTCCGGCGCCAAGCCCCAACGTCAGGAACGTGACCATCGCCCGGATGCCGGCCGGCATCATGACTCGCTTGAAGGTGTCGCCGTACGTCGGAACCCCGCGGATGCCCGTGGCAGCGGACACGGCCCAGGCGCTCGGACCACGCCGTACGGTCGGGTTCTCGGCCACAGCCGGCCCGTGGGAGGTCGTGGCCCCTGACAGCGCGGCGCGCAGGTCGTGGGGGTTGATTTCACCGGCCTCGATCCGCCGGGCGAGGGTCGGCAACAGTCCCGCTAGGCGTTGTTGGCGGTCGAGGTCCTCGCGCAGCTGGGTGCGCAATGCTTCGACGGCGGCCTGAGCCGCCTCGACCGCCTCCTCGCCGAATCCGTCCGACTGCCCGGCCGGCGCGGTCGTGGCGCGTTTGGCCTTGTCCGCCTCTTCTTCGGAGACCTTGCCGGCGTGCTCTTTCATCGCGCGGAAGAAGCCGGCGCCGATGCCGCCGGCGGCGCCGAAGTAGGTGGTCAGCACCGCGCCGACGGTCCAGGCCTTTGTCTGCAGCGCGAAGGCCGCGGTGGTGATGGCCGTCGGCAAGACCGCGTCCAGGTCACCGTGGAAGTAGTGCGCCAACCCGAGGCCGACCAGCGACAGACCGCCGTTCGGCACTCCGTAGCGGACCAGGAATGCCTTGAGCGGAGCCACCCGGCTGATCGATTCGCCCTCGGCCATCGTCGTGACCTGCTGGGAAATGTCGAGCTTCTGATTGCGCTGCGGCCGACTGCCGCTATCGATGAACCGCCGCGTGAACACTCCCAGCTCCGGATCGACGTCCGCCACCTCGGAGACGCCATCGGTGTACGACGAACTCGTTGCGCCGAGCCCGAGCCGCTCGTGCAGTACACGCAACTCCGCCGCGGCTCGACGCCGGGCCCGCCAGGAGGGCGGATCGGATCCCGCGGACTTGTCGGCCTGCGTTCGCAGCCAGCGCTGCAGGGCGAGGTTGCCGGGGCTGACCGGCGACCTGTCGGTGGTCATCGGTTCGTCCCGACCGGCGCCGCCGTCGGTCAGGTCCCGCGCTGTCGCGATCAGGTACGCGAGCTGGTTCCGAACCTCCTCCGCGCTGAACCGGTGGAAGAACTTCGCGGTGAACTCGCCGTCGGCCATCCGGCGCATCTCACCCTGGACGCCGTCCAGCGGACCACCGTGCAACCGAAGGGTGAACAGCCGGCCGCGGGCGGTCTGGAAACGAAGCCTGGTCCCGGACTCGTCGACCACCGGGCCGTCGTCGAGTGGGCGGGCACCGACGGCGGACCAGAAATCGTTGCCAGCCGCAATCACCGCCGCGAACGCCTGCTCCGGGGTCAGCACCGGCTTCGGGTCGACGGCCCATTCCGATCCAGCCGAACGCAGGTTCAGCAAGGCGGCGGACAGCTCGCTGGGCAGGGCCATGACCAGCTCTGTGCTGCCGGCCATCCCGTTCGACAGGCCGAGCCGCGACAAATCCTCCCGGTTGAGCCGCTGCCGCTCGACGCGACGCTCCCACCAGCTCCGGCTCTCGCCGTACTCGTCGACGGCCGCTTGCAGATGGGCGATCTCGCCGCGATCGATCGCGGTGAACTCGCCGATCACGGCATCGGCCTCCGCGGACGGTGTTGCCAGCCGGCGGAGGCCGCGAGCCGTTGCCCCTGGCACCAATACGTTCGGCCGAAGATCGCCGAACCGTTCCAGGGCGGACGGGTCGGACAGGTCGAGCCGGTGCCTCAGGTCGGCGAGCGTCATGCGCAGTGCGGTGGCTTCGGCCTGTTCTACGCCGGTCAAGCCCCACTCGAGCTCGCGTCGGGTCAGGCCGGCCAGCTCACGAACGGCGGCCAACTGAGCCAGGGTCACCGACCGCGCGGTGGCCAGTTCGGCCAAGGCGACGACGGTCGCCAGCTCGCGGGCCACTTCGCGGATTGCGGCCGACGAGTCCAGGGTGTTGTTGACCACGAGGTGTACGCCGACGGCGCCGATCACTGCCCGCGCCTGTCTGGTCGGATCCCCGGTGTGGCCGGCTTCGGCGTACAAAGCGAAGGGTTTTCCGGCATTCGGGGTGATCCAGAAGGCGGTTTCGTACGGATGTGGGTCGACGGGCTCGCCGAGGAACGCCGCGAGCTCGGCCTCGCTGACCTGAGTGACGCCGGCGCCGGCGAACTCGCCGAGCCTCGGGAGCTTCTCCTGGAGTAGCGAGGCGTCCACGGCGGGTCGGACCTCGGGCACATAGATCAGTCGACGCTGGCCGTACGTGGCGAAGACGTCGGCCAACTCGGGAGATAGCAACGCGCGTCGCTCGCGGAAGCCCTCGGTGCCGGCCAGGCGCCACCAGGTCGCCAGGATCGGCATCTGGTCGAGCAGACCCCAATTGCGCAAGAGGGTTCGGACGTCTTTGTCGTGCAGGTATTGCTGTTTCCATGACTTCAGCCGGGCGAACCACGGTCGGTCCTTGGATGCCTCCCGGAGGAGGCCGGCCAGGACGTGTAGCTGCGCTTCTACTCCACGGTCGGCCAATGACGGCTCGGTCGGGATCCGTGGGTCGAGGCGGAGCGCGTCGGGCGCGGTCAACGCCGTACTCAGCTCCGAGACCGCGGCGATCGCCTCGTCGACTCTGGTGACCGGCATCGGATCGAGGCCGAGCGGTGATTTCACCAGTACGGCGAGAAGGTCGCGAGCCCTTGCTGCGTTGGCCAAAGCCATCGGTCCCGCGCCGATCGGGTCGTCGACGGCGGATCGCAGTTCCTTCAAACCGGTGATCGCTTGCGAGACCGTCAGGGTGGCTGTCTCGTCCAGCTCTGGCAGCGATCTGAGCGCGTCCGTCGCGGCTGAGATCGCCGCGGTCGCCGCGGCCGCGAGGTCAACGCGCGCCGCCACCTGCAGAACCTTGTCGGCCACCAGCATCACGATCTGCTCGTTCCCGAGCTGCCGCTCGTACGAGCTCCCGACCTTCGTCCCGATCCGAATCAGATACGCCCCCGGATCGATCCCACCCAACGGCTCCACCTGAGCCCGGACCGCATCCCCACCATCAAACGTCACCTCCCCCCGAACCACCTCCCCGCCCGACGTCAAAACCTCAAACGTCCGCACCCCCACCATCCGAAACCCAACCCCAGCTGCCGCCGAGATCAACTCCTCACGCTCATGCACCACCCTCAACCGGGAATCTTTAGCCTGCGGCGAGGCCGCCTTCTGCCGCGAGTACGCGGCCTCCGGCGAGCCAGCCCGCGCGGCCGTGGCGGATCCACTCGATACCGCATTTGCCCCCGGACCTGCAGTCGCCGCCTTCGCGGCACTTCCGGCCTTCGCGGCACTTCCGGCCTTCGCAGTACTTCCGCGGGGAGGTGCGGTTGTCGTTTGTGGGCGTGTGGTGGACCAGGTGGTGTATTCGGATCGGCGGTTGGCTTGCCAGGTCAGTTGCTGGTCGACGGTGTCGCCTGGGGCGAGGAGGAAGCGGATGTAGTCGGGGGTGGCTGGGCGGGGGTTGGAGGGCGCCAGCGGTTTTTCGGGGAGGGGGACTGGGGTGTCGGCGGCGTCTACGAGGAGGGTTTCGAAGCGGGTGATGTCGCCGTGCACGCCGCCCTGGCCGAAGATCGGGCGCTCGTCGTGGACTTCGCCGCTGGTGGGGTCCAGATAAACGATCGAGCCGCCGACGTTCAAGGCCAGCGTCGCGTGCTGGGTGCCGTCTGCCCAGGTGTAGATATCGATGCGGTAGGACTCCGAACCGGCCGCCAGCAAGACTTTGTCGGCAGCCTTCTGTGCAGCCTGCGTGGCCTCGACGCTGTCGGGCTCGGCCATCAACTGGGCGGTCCCGCCGGTGTAGTCCAGCAGCCGGTCCATCCCACCCGGCTCCGGCACCAGAACAGGCGTCGCCTTCGTCGGCCGGCCGCGGAACGTCTCGATCGCCGCGATCACCTCGCCGACCGTGGCCCCCGGCGTACCCGATCTGACCCACCGACCCCAGAACCGCGGATGGCTGCCGCGCAGGAAGCCGTCCTTCGTGGTCGGAGTATGCCGCTCGACCTGCCGCTGCCCGTCCACGACCGGCGGCGGTTCGACAGAAGGTTCAGCCGGTACGTCGCGCGCCAGTTCGCTTAGCCGAGTCCCGGAGTCAGGTAGGTCCGCGACGAAGTCCCCGACGGACGGGCGGCCCTTGACCCGGTCGATCACAGCCATCACCCGCCGCCAGCCCTCTCGCTGCCGTCCCGACGCCCGTTGAATCTCCGCGAACGTCTGCTGCGGGTCGTACTCGGCCGAAGGCCCATCCCGCAACGGACTCCCCACCGGCAACCCACCCAGCACCGGACCAACCGGCACCGGACCAACCGGCGTAAGACCAACCGGCGTCGAACCGTGCGGCCCCGAACCGTCTGGCGTCGGAGCGTCCGCGCGGGTGGGATCGGTCGCGGCGTTCCAGGCGGTGGCGATCGAGTCTCCGGCCCCGAGGCGGGCCATCATCGCGTCGTACTCGTGCTCGAACATCGTGAGATACGCCTGACCAGTCGCCACTCCAGGCTTCTCCACCACCCGGCCGACGGCCGCACCACCACCGTCCGCGCGAAGCCGGGTCTGCGACAGAGTCACGTCGTAGCTCACCTGCACCCGGACCGTCACGACCGAACCCTTCTCGAACCGGCTCCGCTCCCGCCGGCCACCAAACGCATCGTCGACCCCGTCCACGACCTGCTCGCCAACGCTGAGCTTGCCGTCGACACCGGCCGCCCGCTCGGAACTCGCCTCGCCGCCCCCGAACCCGAACGACCCACTGGCAGGCAGAAGCCGTCCCAACGTCACCCCAACCGAGGTCGTGTGCTGGATCCGGTTCACCTCGCCGAGCTCGACCTCGTCGGACGGCCCGGAGACGATCTGTACGTCGTGGACCCTGGCCCGGACGTTGACCTCGACGACCCTGCGCGCGTGCCCGGGGACCGGCAGCGGAACGATCGCATGGCCTTCGGTGGTGGCCATCCGGGAGAACGTCGCGTTCCGTGCCGACGCCGAGAACTGGTCCGCCAGGGCAGTCTTGTGCAACTCCAGACCGCTCTCACCGAGCAACTGCGGGCTCCTCAGCTCGTTGCTGACAGCATCGAAAAGCTCGTCCTGGACCGGGTTCCCCGGCCCGAAGGGGATCGTCCCGTCGACGAAGTAGCTACTCGGAAGGATCGCCTCCCGCCCGTCGAGCGACCCGTCGAGCGACCCGTCGGGTGACCCGTCGGATGGCGCGGCGTTGGAGAGCAGATCGGTCGGGATCAGCTGGACCATCGCGCCGGCGACCGTCGTACTCGCGCCGCGCGGTGCACCCAAGGCTGTACGCCGAAGCCCTCGGCGGAGCTGCCCCTGGGTATCCACGGACTCGACGACCGCCTCGATCGAAAACTCCAGGCGGCGCCGAACCCGGGACATCCCGGTGAAGTTCGCGATCCGCTCCAGGCGGGTGAGCTGTTCGCCGGATCCCGCCCGCACACCACCCGCGCGATCCGTGCCGACCGAGCTCGAATCACCATGGCCCGTGTCCCCACTCGCGGTGCCACCGGTCGATCGGCCGCGCCCCTCGACCCGCGACGTCTCGTGATAGAGGTAGCGCTGGATGATGCCGATGACACCCTTGACCTGGCCCAGACTCTGCGCCTGATCGGTGAACCGGGCAACGACCCGCACAGTGACCTGCTGCTGGACACCGCCGCCGGTCTGGGTCAACGGGTAACTCCGGACGAGACCGCCCGGGCTGAGCATGTCGTCGAGCCGGCCCCACCACCGCTTGCCGGCGAGGTCGACGGACAGAGCCTCGGCCAGCACCGGATCCGGCTCGATCAGGCCACCGATCGCGTCCTCGATCGTCCCGCTGACCCCGCCGAACATGCCGCCCTCGATCTCCGCACTCTCTACCAGGCTGTTGCCCATCGTGTGCGCGTAGAGGTCGGGCACTGCGACCGGCTGGACAGCGAGCTGCTCGGCCCGATCGAGAACGACGTCCAGCGTGGCTCCGTCAGGTGCCGCGCCGACCAGGTCCTCGAGTAGGCCGGTGAGGGTCGCGGTGTCGTGCCGGCCAGCCAGAGCGGGGAGCGAATCGGCGATGGCGAGCTCGGCGCGATACCGCCGTACCAAGGAGATCGTCGTACGACGATCCAGCGCGAGATCACCGTTGACGAGCCGCTCGATCGCGTCGGCGACCTGGTGCAGGGGGAGACTGAGCTCACCTTCGGAGTAGAACCGGAGGCCGTCGCGCTCGGGCAGCTGGAACAACGCCGTGCCGGTCGAGGTCGACGAGGTCGCACCCCAGGAGAGGTTGCCCGCGACCGTCCCATCGGTGACCTCGAGCTCGAAGTCCACCGGCGCCCGGAACACGTAGTGCCGGCCGACCTCGATCGCCAGCCGCTCATCGCCGGAGATCTGCAGCTGCGTGTTCTGCTGGGACCGACTGCGCGAATGCTTGCCTGCAGCAACAGCCCCGTCGGCCGGTTCGGCACCGCCATCGACCTGCCCACCGCTGACCTCCGCGCCGGCACCCGATGTCGTCGCCCCGGTCGTCGCACGACTGGACATGGCGAAATTGATGTCACCGGACACCCCATCGGTGACCGAGACGAACTCCGCATCCCGAACCGTGCCGGAGACCGCGACGCCGGCCACCTTGGGTACGACGCCACCACGCACGACCGCGTGCGTCCGGTACGGCGTCCGCGTCCACTCCGGGTGCGACATCAGGTTTCGCGGATTCAGGAACGACGCGACCTGTTGCAATGCGGTCGGATCGAACCGCAGCTCCGGTGGGACGGCCGCCTGCAGATCCTCGACACCGAGGCCGAGCAGTGTGCCCCGATCGAGGATCTCCGGCTTCACTCGGCCTTCGATCGCTCGGTACGGCGTTCGGCCCGGCGACGAATCGTCGTACGGCAGGAAGTCGCTGTCCATCGACACCACAGCCCCGACGCCGGGCGAACTCCGGTGGATGACCAGCTCACGGCCGTCGATCAGCTCGGTCACCGTCAAGGTGTGCGGCAGGTGGAACTTCACCACCGGCGAGGTGCTCTCGACCAGCGTGACCTGGTTGACCGTGCTGCCGGCGGACCAGCCGACGCTCCGACCGAGGTTTGTCCGGTTGACCGCAAAGCCGCCCTTCGCAGAGCCGTCTTTGGCGGCGACGCCGAGTTTGACCGCCGTCGGCCAGGCCGTTCCTCGTCCGCCGGAGCGGCCGACCGGATTCGAGCCGATGTTGAGGATCACGACGTTCTCGTCGGTGGTGACGCCGAGCAGGCGCTGGCCGCCGAACTGTTGGTCGAGGTCGATGCGCAGCGTCAGGCTCTCGCTTGCCGCACCAAGAGACGGCCGGACCAGGGTGAGCAACAGGCCTGTCTGGGCGGCGATGTCGTAACCGGTCTCCAGCCGAAGCGCGGAGAACTGCGTTCGGACCTCGGTCAGGTTCGTCAGCATGCCCTGCCGCTCGACCGGGTTCGTCGGCAGCTGCATCAGGTCTGGGTTGCCCTCGGCATCGAGTGGTGGCCCGAATCCCTTCTCCGCGAGGCGATTCAGGACAGCGCGGAGAGCCTCGGTGTGTCCGGTGAGGTCCTGAACCGCCCAGGGTCCAGCACCGCGGAGTTGCCCCGCCGCGGATCCGGCGAAGTCGGGTAGCTCCAGCTTGCGCCCCGGGATCTGACCATCGATGCCTGGATCGCCGTCGACGGACTGGCGGCCGTCGACGATCAGTGGAGTGCCGTCGACGTTCTTGCGCAACGCCTTCGCGTCGACGGGAAGTCCGTACCGGTAGGCGTCGTTCACCTGGAGCCGCAGCAAGCCGTCACTGCTGCCGGTCGCCTGGCGGGCGTCCTTGCCGTCGAGCACGACGGTGACCTTGTGATCGAAGACCATCCGGTAGCCCTGTGTCGGCCCGGTGAAGCGCTGTACGCCGACGTGGATCGCCTGGTTGCCGACGCTCAGTCCCGCGTTGCGTCCGGCTGTCCGGCCCACACTCGCCGACGGCCCACCGAAGTCCTTCAGCTCACCGAGGCCCGGGATGTCCGCGAGGCCGCCTTCGGCCGAGATCGACATGCCGCTGCCGAACGACTGCGCACCCCAGTTCGCGCTGAACCCGATCCGGAGCTTCTCCTTCCAGTGCTGCCTGCTCTGCGGACCGACCAGCTCGACCCGCTCGAACCGCAGCGTCGACTCGATCAGTACGTGCCCGGCGGCTCGGCCGTCCACGACGAGCGGGCGGACCAGGCCGTCACCGGTGGCTTCCCGCAGGTGTCCGGGGAGGTCTGTCGTCACCGCCGTACGGATCTGATCACGAACGGAATCGTCGACCAGCCGCTGGACCTTGGTGTTGAGCTCCTCCAGTCCGTCCATCGAGCTGACCCCATATTCGGGCAGGACGTCCGCGCGTTCGGACTCGTCGATCGTCGCGGTGCGGGTCGCCGGAGGGACTGTGTAGGCGTGGGAGAAATGGAGCTTCAGGTCGCTCGTGTCCTGAGGCGCGCCACTCGTGACGCTGCCCGCGTCCGACCAAGCGGACCGCGTCGTACGAACACTGAGGTCCCACGATGCCGTCGCGCTGAACAGGACGGACTCGCCGCGGTTGTCCTCGACCCCACCACCGAGCGCGTACTCCCCGGCGCCGGCCGACACCGTCCGGGACCGACTGAGCGACGGACCGAGCTTGAGCTTCATCACCTTGCCAAGGGAGTTCAGCACCGAGCCTTCCGGGGCCACCGACCGCAGCAACTTGCCGAGGTCGATTCCGGCCGCGCCACCGAGGCTGGTGGCCGCTGCGGTCGACATCCGCCGGCCGCCCTGGGGCAACAGGCCGATCGTCGTCTCCGAGGCCCGCACCGGCGGGTCGAGCACCTCGATCAACTCGTTCGCATGCAGTCGGACCCGCAGCTCGCCCGGCGTCGCCGTACCGAGCTGCAGGACCGCGCCGTCCGCGGTCGTCAACTGCCCGAACTCGGCGAGCAACCTGTCCTGCAGGCTCTCCGCGGTAAACCGATGATCGATGCCTTCAGCAATCAGTACGTCGTTCACCCGCGCGGCCAGCCTGGTCAGGAACGGCAGCCGGCCGGACGCCATCGCGGTCGGCAGGCTGATGGCCGGTGGCGCGAGCCGCTCCATCGCCGCCCGGTAGAGGATGACCTTGTCGGCGGCCTCACGGGCCAGAACACCCGACGGTTGATCCCTCAGCATTGTCAGGTACGCGTCACGGGCTGACTCGAGGTAACCGAGCGCATCGTTGTACCCAGCAACCACTTGCTGATGCCGCTCGACCGTGGCCACTTGGATCTCGGCGTCAGCCTCTGCCGCGCGGCGGCGGGCATGCCGACCTTCGTCCAGGGCCTGGTCGGCCTTCGCGATCTTCTCCGCGGCCTCGGCGATCGCGGTCTGCGCCGCCGCCGTACTCGCCTGCTTCGCTTCGAGCCGCTGCTGGACACCGGCGGCCATTCCGCCCAGCGTGTCGGCCAGCACCGCGAGCTCGCCGCGCACTTGGTCCCCGTTCTCGACGTGAGCGAGGAGCGCCTCCGCGGCGGCGATCTGCGGCCCGGCCCGCAAATCCGTCTGGTCCGCCGGTCGTGAAACCCCAGGATCTGCGGCGGGAGAGGGGTCGGACGAAGGGATCAGACCGTGCCGGACCTTGAGCAGGAGGGCGGCGAACTGCGCCGTACTCAGGTCGTCGATCGAACGGTCGCCAAGTCCGACCATCCACCCGTCCGGCCCGGCCAGCGCGGCGCGCAGCTCGGCGTCGGTCATCCCCAGCGAGCGGCCGAGCTCCCAAAGCCCAACCTGGTGGACGATCTCGTCGAAGTTCGCCAGCGCCTCGTGACTGTCCTGCTGGGTCAACTCCACATAGCCGGCCAGCGACGTCGCGACCTCCTCGGCCTCGGCAGCATTGCCCGACCGCAGCCGCGCATGGGTCCCTTCATGCACGACCAGAGCCGACACGAACGCCGGCACCGACAGATCGGGTACGGCGAACCTCCGCCCGGTGACGCGGTCATACACGGCCGTGGAAGGATCGACGTCCGCCAGCACAGTCCCCAACCTGGCCAGGGTGACGTCGTCGTCGAAACGGTGAGAAATCGCGTGCGACTCCAACGGAACCGAGTCGAGCACCGCGCGTACCAGGTCGTCATCGACCACCGGGAGCCCGTCAACCGCCGAAATCCCCTGCTGCACAAGGGTTTCTCGAGACTCCTGGTACGCGGCCAACGCGTGGGCGACCTCAGCGATCCGCCAGCCGCCGGTCAGTGGATCCGCGGAGACCGTCAGCCCCGCAAGGCCCTGCGGGTGCAGCAAGGCGAGTGCCGCGAACTCGTTCGTCGACAGCTCACCAGGCCCACCGATCGCATCGGCGTACTCGACTGCCAAGGCATGTGCATCGCGGTACGCCGCGATCAGCCGCTGGACCTCGACCGGTTCGACCCGGCCAGGTCCGCTCAACGGCACACCTTCGAGCTCCTCGGCGATCGTCTCGACCTGGTTGAGGACCCCGACGTACCGCTGCAGGATCGCGGCCTCCTGGGCAGCTCCCGCGTAGCCGGTTGTCTCCGCAAGGATCGCGGACGCCGCCGCCTTGGCGTCGCCGACCGGATCGGTCGTCCTCGGCGCGACGGTGGGTTCCTCGGGCCGCCGATGCTTGTGGTCGAAGCCGTAGTCCGCGCGGGCCTCGGGCGGGGTAGGCGCGGGGTTGAGGATGGGGAGGTGCGTGCTGAACGGGGGCGTTCCTGTCCACGACAGTTGCACGGCCGGATCGAGCTCGATGCCGGGAAGCAGGTCCTGGAGAACCTGCGTGACGTCGAATGTCGGTCGTCCGTGCCGCACGAGGTCAACCTGCGCTCGGACATCCGGCGCATAGAGCTGGAGCTCCTCGTACGCGTTGAGGCTGACAGTCTCGCCGTTCGCCAGGGTGACCTTGACGAAGTCGATACCCGAGCCGGCCTCGACGAACCCAGTCTGCCGCTCGCGCAGATACAGGCGTTGGAGGTACGGCTGATCGGACTGCATGCTCTGCGGGCGCACGACCAGGTCGACGCGACCCCGCGTGCGGTTGCCGACGTCGAGGTAGCCGCGTGCGTTGAAGATCTGCAGGCTTCGGCCGCTCAGCCAGTTCCCGGGATCGGTGAGATCGACGACCCGGCCAGGGTTCAGGTTGATCGCGTTGGTGCTGATACTCGGCAACCGGAACAGGTACGTGGTGGTGTCGTTGCGGAACCCGATGCCTGGCGGCTGGGTCGACGTCTCGCCCGCGACCCGGATCTTGGTCGTGTTCGGTCCGGAGTAGCGGTCGTTGAGCAGGACCTCGGCGTCGAAGTGCGGCCGGAAGCCTTCGATCGGACCGATCGCCGACGTGACGGTGAGACGCGTCCCCGGCAGGCCGAACAGCCCGGTGCCGGGTTGCGTGGCGACCTTGAGCTCGGCGTCACGGAACGGCTCGGCCCGGTACGGCGGGCGGATCTCGACTTGTCGCCGGACCAGAACGCCGCTCTCGGTCGGGACCCATTCGGGCCGGAAGACGCGCTGATCCGATCCCTGCTGGAGTGCCTTGAACAGATCCAACGGAACGCGGCGGTAGTACTCGGTGCCCGTCGCGGTCTCGATGGCGCGGAGGTGCCCGTCTGCGGTGTACAGATGATCGCCGATGTCGATGCCCGCGGCAACGTTCGTGTAGTTCCGCGCGAGGTAGCCGGCCTCGTCCAGCCTGATCTCCTGCAGGGCCGATTCCAGGTGCGTCGAATCGAGTGGCGTCGTCCGGACTTCGTGGGTCCCGAAGTAGTAGACCCCGGCAGCCAGCGTGCCCACGGCGTTGACCCCGAGATAGCCGAGGCCGAGGATCCGCAGGTACCGCTGGGCCGACGCGCCGAGCTCGGGGGCTCGCAGCGGCCACTCCAGCAGGAGCGGGTCAACGATGCCCTGAGCAACAAAATAGCCGGCGAGGGACGCTCGGGCCAGGGTGTCGGCGACCCCCTTGATGCCACCGAGACCGGATCGTCCGGACCAGATCCGACTCGCCAGGCCCGGCACTCTGGGTTGGTACTTGAGCGTGAAGTCCAGGGCGTGCTCGAACGGCTGGTGCTTGGTTGCCGGCGCGGGGTGATCGACCTGGAACAGCACGTGCAGGAGACCGTCGCCGGTCCGGCTGAGTCGCACGACGAGCTCGGCGCCACCTTCGACCAACTCGCGCAGTTGCCGATTGAGATCCGCGAGAGCGCTTGGCTCGAAGACAGCGCCTGGAGGTAACAGGTGCTCGACGGGATCGCCGGGATCGCCGCCGAACGCCCAACCGAAGGGGGTTCCGTCCTCCACCGGGGTCGGATGCACCTGACGGAGCCGGAGCACGACCAGATCGGGTTTGTCGAGCTGGCCGAAGAGCCATTGCGCCTCGTTGCCGTGCCACGGTGAAACGAACCGGCCACCGACGTACCCGCCCGAAGACCCTGGCCCGACGACCGGATTCTCGTCGACCGCACCGATGCCCGCTCGAAGACCCAGCACCATGGCCACGGCCTCGGTCTTCGTCAGCTCGTGGATCCGGTCGGAGGCCACACCGAGCATCCAATGGTCCCGCTCGGGGTGCGTCCAGAGCAGCTCCTCGTCGGTCATCCCGAGTGAGCGGCCGAACCGCCGTACCCCATCGGCAAGGACCACCTCGGTGAACGCGGACATCGCCTCGTACGTCTCGGACCGCGTCAGCCGCACATAGTCGGCCAGCGACTCGGCGGCCGACTCAGCCTCCGCCCTCGCTCGTACGCCGGCCTCGCTCGACGACGCCAACTCCGCGTGCGTCCCTTCATGCGCGATCACCGCCGAGACAAAGGCCGGAACGGACATTCCCGGTACGACGAAGCGCCGGCCGGACACCGTGTCGTACAAGGCGGCAGACGCGTGCTCGTCGTCAAGAACCCCTTGCAATCGTTGCGCGGTCACCGTACCGAGGTTCCGCGCGATCGCCTCGGCCGCGAGCGGAGCCGAGTCGAGCACCGCCTGCACCGTCGCATCGTCCACCACCGGCAATCGATCGGCGACCGGGTTGCCGCTCTGGACGAACGCCAGCCTCGACTCCTCGTAGAACGCGAGCGACACCGCCAGGTCGGCCACATTCCACTGACCGGTCCGCGGATCGATCTGGACCGCGAGTCCCGCCGTACCGAGCGGGTGTAGCAGCGCCAGCTTCGCGAACTCCTCGGTCGAAAGCTGGGACGGTCCACCGATCGCCTCGACGTACTCCAACGCCAGCGCGTGCGCCTCGCGGTACGCAGCCATCAGCTGCCGGACCTCGGGCAGAGTCACCTGGTTGTCGCCGGTCAGCGGCACACCGTCGAGCTCCTCGATCCGCAACTGGAGCTCGTCGAGTGCGTCGACGTACCGATCGAGGATGTCGCCCTCTTCGGCCGCGCCGGGATACCCGAGGGTCTCCGCCCGGATGGCCGTCGCGGCCGCCCTCGCGTCGCCGACCGGATCCATCGACCGCGGTACGACGACGTAGTCCTCAGGCTGCCCGTGTTTGTGATCGACCTCGGCCGGAGGTGGCTCACTGGCCTCCAGCCGGTCGGTGATCTCCTCGATCCGGCGTATGGCGGCCTCCAGCCGGTCCTCGGCCAGCCTGACCCGGTCATGCGCCGCGACCTGGAAGCGGAACTCGTCGTCCGGATTCGCCCGCAGAATCCTGTCGGCAATCGCTGCCAGACGATCGCTGACGCGGTCGGTCAGAGCGGTCAGGCGCGCCGTGGGGAGAACCGAAGCGAGATCACCGTCCGCGAGCAAACCCTTGTCGGCAAGGAGTCCTCGGGCTTGTGCCAGCGGTGTGCTGATTTCCTGAAGGATCATCGCGCCCACAGCGTCCATGAGGCTGAGGAAGTGCTCCTCCAGCGCTTCGGCGTCACCGTCGCTTGCGGCCCGCCCGATCATCCGGAGGATGCTCAGCCGCGTCGACTGCTCGTCGCGCCATTCCTCCGACGAGGGCCGCGTGTCCAGTGCCGCATCCAGCGCCGTGCGCAATTCGGCCAGGGCCTGCTGGCTGGGACTCTTCAGGACCTGGTCGAGCGCCGTCGCCACTGCACCCAGCCGGGCGCCATTCTGAGTGGCCACCTGGACTCCACGCAGGAGATCAAGGGCGTCGACGTAGGTCTCGCCCTCGATCCCCAGCCAGGGCGTCGGGTCCGGGATGGTTGCGAGGTACTCGGCCTCGGCGACGGTGACCGCCGACTCGAGGGCCGGGCGGACACGGGTGCGCAGCAGGTGCAGCGCGGCGACGAGTTGCGGGCGGGTGGCGAAATCCGAGATCGGTTGTCGCAGCGGGCCGTCGGGGTCAAGCCAGGCATCCGGACCGCCGGCATCGGTCGATGCCGGCTCTGCTTCTGCAGCGGCGGCGAATCCGGCGGCGAGGTTCTGCTCGCCCTCGATGACCCAGATCTCCTCGAGCTCCGACGGAGTCAGGTCCTGGAAGTCGGTCAGACTTTCGGCGAGCCGCTCGATGCCGGCTCGGGCGCCGATACCGTGCAGGCCGTCGTCGGCCACCCGCAGATGGCCGTACTCGTGCAGGAACGTCGACAGCCATTGCTGGATCGTCAGCCCCGGCATGAGGACGGGCACTCCGGACACCGGGTCGGCGAGTGCCACGACGTACCGGTCCTCCAGCTGTGACCGCAACCGGATCAGACCGTCGGCGCCCAGGCGTTCCTCGATCGCCTCGGCGGTCAGTGGGATCGATCGCAATGCGAGCGACATCAACTTGTCGTCCGGCATCGGGATCTGCCGGCTCAGGGCCACGTCAGTCGTCAACTGCACTTGGTGAATCAGGCCCAGGTACGCCATCCCCCGGGCGAGGTCTGGCACCGACCAGGTGGCGGCCACATCAGCTTCCCGGAACACGGTCCGGCCCGCCCCGGATGCGCTCAGCGGGTCGAACTTCGTCGCGGTCGGCCCGAACGCCGTCAGCGCCGCGAAGTGGAGCGCCTCGTACGTCGCCACCAGTCGAGTGAACGAGTTGGGTACGTCGGCATCCGCGCCGCCGTACACGAAGTCAGGTACGTCGAGCCCCGCCTGATGCTCGAGCTCGATCACCTCGTCGACCAGTTGCTCGTACCGCCGCATCGCGGGAATCAGTCCAGGCGGCGTATCCCCGCCGACGATCGATGCGGTCTCGAGAGTCGCGCGCTGCGTCCTGACCTCATCGCGGATCGCGAGCCACGACGGGCGCTGCTCGGTCCACGCCGCAGGCAGGTCCTCCCGGCCCCCGGCGTACCTGGCTCGATCGCCTGTCTTCGTCTCCGGGCGCTGGGCCTCTCTGAGGGCGGCGCCGAACTCGTCGATCTTGGCCTCGACATCGCCGAGCTCCGATTCGACGTGACGTAGCTCGTTCTCCAACTGCTGAGCGGGGTCGAGTTCGGCCGCGTTGGGAGGTTGGCTGACGGCCTCCATCCAGTCGACGATCTGGTCCCGCGTCGGCACATCCGGCAACGGCGGCAGGTGCCACGCCTCGCCGAAGCGCTGGTGAGCCACCTCCCGCGCCCGGGCCACCCGCTGACCGAGTCGATGTTCTGACTGCTCCAGCAGCCCCGTCACCAGGTCCGCGAGAGCGGGACCTTCGTGGCCGTTGAATCCGTGCAGCTGCCGGAGAATCCGGTACAGGAGGTGGCCGGCCGAGGAGCTCGGCAGCAGGTCGACAAGCAGCTCGTGAGCGTCGTTCATCGCTTCGGACAGTTCGTCGAGGGGCACGAACAGCACTTGGGAGATGACCGCGTCCGCCGCTTCGGCTTCCTCCAGCGAAGTCAGGTCGGCGAGCATCAACAGCCCGGCGTCGAACGCGTCGTTGCGATTCCACGTGCGGTGCTGCAGCATCCGGACGGCCGCGGCGAGTTGCGGCCGCGTGGTCAGCCATCCAGCCGGGATGACCATCGCGCCCTCGGGAAGCAGCCAGCGGTCCGGATCCGATACGGCCGCGCTGAGCAGCTGCTGGGAATCCTGCGATGGGAGAGTCTCGGTCAGCAGCCGGACTCCAGCGTAGAAGTTCTGCTCCGCCGAGATCGCCCAGACCTCGTCGAGCTCGATGTCGGCGAGCATCGCGTACTCCGGCAACGATCGCGCCATCCATTCCCGGGCCGCACTCCGGATGTCGCGATCGGCGGCGGACAGTCGGAGGTGGGTCTGTTCGTGGAGGAAGGCCGCGAGCCATTCGGTCGACGTCAGGCCGGGGTGCAGGAAGATCCGCTGGGCCTCCGGGTCGGTGAACGCGACCGACGCCTCGTCCTCGAGCTGTGCCGTGGCTCGTCGGCTGTAGTTACGGCCTATTCGCTTGCTGAGGGCAACCTTGTCCAGCGGGACGGTACGGACAGCCTGCAGCATCACCTCGCGGGTCACCCGCGGCGCGCGCTGTCCTTCGATGACCACGGCCTGTTGGCCTTCGGCAACCAGATCCAGATAGGCCATCGTCTGGGCCAGCGGACCGGCCGACCACTGTCCGGTCTTCTCGTTCCAGGCGATCGCGGACTGATTCATCGTCGCCGGATTCAGCACGTCGAGGCCGGGCTCCGACCAGTTGGTGAGCTGGAGGGACGCATCGTGGAGCCGGCGGTACGTCAGCATGAGCTCGACGAACGATTCCGGGACCTCGTCCCAGACTTCGTCGCGTCGAAGCTTCGCAAGGTCCGCTTCCGCATCGTGCGTGAGCAGGCGCGCCTCCTGCAGCGCTGTGACGTACTCGCGCAGCGCCTCCGTTCCTACTGCAGCCTCTCGCTCGATCGACTGCGTCGACCCGAGGTGCGCCAACAACGCATGCTCGGCGCGGTCCAGGGCGTCGTGCGCTTCCTGCGCCAGCACGGCCGGATGGTTGCGCCGGTCACCGGTCTTGTTGAGGGCTTGGGGTGCCAGGTCGTGCGCGTGTGTGAACGCCTGAATCACCGCCGGCGTCAGCTCCGCGACGGTCAGGTCCGGGCGGATGAGAATGCCAACGGTCGGGACGAACGCGGCGATCTCGCGCGAGTCGACCAGTTGCGCAACCAGCGCCCGATCAGCAGCCGGAACAGCGGCAACCACCGCACCGGTCAGCCCAACAAGCGGAAGCCGCCCAAAATGCGCAGCCAACTCAGGCGCGGCCTCAACCAACTGCGCCCGAAGGAACGCCTGACTCTCCAAACCAACGGCCCCAGTACCAAGATCAACCTGAACCCGATGCACCCCACCAAGCTCCAGTACGCCGGGCGCCCGCTCCCCCTCCCTCGCACCGTCAACCAACCGACCCCCCGCCGCCCCGGTGTCGGTCGTCCCCCGCCCACCCCCGCCGTCCACTCCCGTCGAACCACCCCCCGCCCCCCGAATCACCTCCCGCAAAACAATCCCAGCACCCTCCCCCGAAATCCCACCACCACCCGTCCCACCAACCCCCGCCCCATCAACAACCCGCCCGCCAACCACCCGCCCACCAACCGCCTGCCCGCCATCCACGCGGCCCCCAACGACCGGACCACCGACCACCTGCCCGCCGACCACCTGTCCGACAGCCGCCTGCCCACCGACAACCTGCTCCCCAACCACCTGCCCGCCGTCCACTCGCCCACCGACAACCTGACCGCCGACAACCTGCCCCTCAGCCACCTGCCCGCCGGCGACCGGACCGCCGGCCGCCTGCCCGTTGACGACCTGGCCCTGGAGGGTCTGCTCTTGAACGGCCGGTCCGGCGTCGAGCGAGTGGTGGGCGGTGCTGTTCTGCGGTTCGAAGGTGTGCTGGCCGTATGCGGTCTGGCGTTCGGCAGCGCTGTGCTCACCAAGTTGGACCAGGTGCTGAGCGGTGTGCTCCGGCTGTTGTGCGACTACTGCCTCTGACTGCTCGCCGACAGGTTGATCGATGCTTTGAGCAACAAACTGGTCATCCTCCGCCGGCTCGATGGACTTTCGGGGGTGTTGTTCCTCGACTCGATCGAATGGCTTGGGTGCGCTCTGCTGGTGAGGCGCCGCGTTGCCGGTAGACGACCGCGACGCCGTGGCTCCGGCGGAAGAGTTGCCCGACGTACCGACGATCTGCGGCCCACTCGCCTGCTGTTGGACGACTGACCCGTTCTGCAGGACAGCCGAGTTCCCCACCTCACCAGCCCCCGGACTAGCGGCCCCAGCGGGTGCCTGAGCGACCGACCCAGCAGGCGCCGGAGTCACAGCAGGTGCCGGGGTCACAGCAGGTGCCGGGGAGACAGCTTCAGCGGGCGCATATGCAACACCATGAGCGAGCCCCGCCTGCGCCTCGTTGAACTGGGTGATCGGGTTGCGCGACCAGGCGTCGCCGAGTTGCGATCCGAGCGTCACCGAGTGGAACCGCGCCGACCCCATCACCGCCGAAGCGAACCCCTGATCGCGAACGGCGACGACAACGTCGTTCCAGGTCACGCCCCGCACCGTGCCGTCCGGATTCTTCACCCCGCCGTCGACGACCGCCTGCGCACCAAAGCCCGAGACCGACGACGACACCCAGTTCGACGCCGTGGTCGGCAGGATCGGAACGACGTGCTCGGCGATCGGCCCCGGCAGATGAACCCGGCGGGCAGCGCTGGCGATCGGATCGGCGATCACCTTCTGCGTCACGGGATTGATCCCCGTACCCAGCACGCTTCCACCCGCACCGGCAAGTCCGCTCACGATGATCGACTGAGTGTTGTACGAGTCCAGGTACCCGCCATGTTTTCCGAACCACTGCGCGGTCCCGTCGACAACCATCTCCTCGATCGACTCACTCACGACCTCCTTGAGGAGATGACCGAACGAGTGGCCGGCATGCACCCCGAGCCCGGCCTCCTTCAGCGTTCCGGCGACCGACCGGATCGTCTTGGCGGTGACCTCGAGCGGCCGGATCATCGCCGACATCAGGGCGCGGAGCCGAGTCAGGATCTGACCGGCCAGCCGGAACCGCACCAGGTCCGCGAGCCCCGGCGGCAGCGCGGTCGTGAGGAAGAACAGCGCGAGGTTGATGGCCAGGTCGACCTTCACCTGGTACTTCACCTGCTGGACGTCCGACGCGTACTGGTGCGCCATCCCGGCCAACTGCCGCATCATCGCGATGACCTGGACCAGCCCGTCCTCCGCCATGGTCTGGCTCCGGATCGCGTTCACATAGTTGGTCCCGGCAACATCCAGCCAGGCGGTACTGACCTGATCCGCGCCCCGGTTGGCGATGTCGATGCTCTTCTGCAGCTCGTCGGCGGCCTTGTTCCAGGCCACGGACAAGGCCTCCGCCGCATCCTCGTCGTCGGACGGCCAGAAGGTCTCCCACGCGTCGGCAAGCCATGGCCACCACGGGCTGTCGGTCGGCGGTGGAATGGCCATGCATCAAGTCTTCCGACCCGATCCGCCGCGGTGGCGGCCGTGACCGCCACCTGCCATCCGGTCCAGAGGCAGGCTCGATCGGTACGACGGAACACCCAGGCGCGAGTGTTCCGTCGTACCGGTCCAAACTGCTTATTTTGCTGCGGTGTGAGGCTTCACCACCTGGTCGGCCGACGGTCCGTCGACGGCCCACAGTTCCTCGTCGAGGAGTTGCAGGGTCTTCAGACCTTCGTCCTTGTTCTGCTTCGGCAGCTTGTTCAGCAGCAGTGGCAGGAACGGCTGGAAGTCGCCGTCCTCCGGTCGCGCCGAGCGGCCGCGCAGACCGGTCGGTACGCCGGGAGCCGGGCCGACCGGGGTCACCTCGACTCCGTCGACCACGTTCGTCTCGGCGCGCCTCCGACGACGAGCCCGCGACGAGTCGTCACCAGCGCCGAGCCCGGCAGCCGCACCCGCGGCTCCCATCCCCGGCACCATCGGACCGGTCGCGCCGTTCGTCCCGCCCGACGAGGCGGCAGGTGAGACCACTCCGTTCGGCGCGGACATCTGCGGCGCGTGGCTCTCGCTCATCGAGATGCTGCCGATCACCGGCTTGGCCGCTGGCTGCAGTTGACGGTCCGTGCTGCCGCCGATGTTGACCAGACCACCGGTGGTGATGTGGCTGCGAACACCGCCGGTCTTGCCGGTGCCGAAGGGGAACGGGCTCAGTTGCGAACCGTTCGTCACGGACTTTCCGGAGGTCCCTGCCCCGACCGGCGCGACCGGCATCAACGGCATGGTCGTCGGCGGCGGCTGGAAGAGGCCGGCCGGCGGAGACGGTGCGATCCCGCTCGACGGGATGGGAATCGTCGGACGCGCTACGACGCCGATGCCGGCCAGCCCGGTGCCGCCCTGCTCGTCGTCACCGCTGTCATCACTCCCGTCGTCACCACTGTCGTCACCGCTGTCATCACTCCCGTCGTCACCACTGTCGTCACCACTGTCGTCGCCGCTCTGATCGTCGCCCTGGTCGTCGCCGCCGTGGTCGTCGTTGCCGCAGCCGGACTGGTCGTCGCCACCCGACTGGTCACCGGACTGGCCGCCGGACTGGTCGTCGCTGCCGTCGTCCCCGGATCCCGAGGAGCCGTTGCCGTCGTTCCCGTCCGGCCCCTGGCCCGACGTGTCCGGCGGAAGCGCTGAGTTGTCGCTTCCCGTGTCCGCTCCCTGCGGACCGACCCACTGGTGACCTTCGCCGGCCTGCTGTACGACCTGGCCGGCCGACTGATACTGCTGACCCAGTTGGTTGAGCGCCACGCCGGCCTGCTGCACCACCGGGGTCAGCGCCTCGGTGAACGCGGGCATCAGCAGCAGGGCGGCCAGCGGTGAGCTCTGCAGGATCTGATTCCACTGCTCGATGCCCTGATTGAACGTCGACTGTGCCTGTCCGACAGCCTTTTGGGTGGCGCCGATCTGATCGATCGCCCCCGCGAGTGCCTGAGCCGGCGCATCCATTCGTTCGGTAGATCGCTGGACCGACTTCGTGCTGTTCACCACCGCGGTGTCGAACAGCGGTGCGTCGTGGCGTCCCTGCCAGGTTTGACGAACGTCGACAGCGGCCCGGTTGAAGTCGTCCGTACTCGTCGTCAAAGCCTCGGCGGCCGTCGGCCACATGTTCATGGCCGAGGTCAGGCTCTCCCTGGTCGCGTTCTCGCCCTGCGCGATCTCCACCAGCTGCTGCATCGCCTGCGCGAGGCCGGGCAGGTCGGAGCCGGTGATCTGGTCATACCCGGGCATCGTCGCCACCTCCGGTCAGGCGGCGCGAAGGCTTGGGCAGCGCCGGGAGCCCGGCGTCCATCGGCATCAGGTTCTTGAACGTCGTCAGCACCTCGCCCTCGGTCGCGTCGTACGTAGTGGCGATGTTCTGGACGCCCTGGCGATAGCCGTGCAGGCCGCGGTCGACGTTGTTCATGAAGCCCAGCACGTTCTCGGCGGCGGCCTGATGGGTGGTCTGCAACTGCACGGCCTCCGCCATCATGCTGCCGCCACCACCGGCGGCGGCCGCGAGCTGCGCGGTCCCGGCGGTCTCGACGCCGAGCGGCCGGTGCCCGAATCGGCGAAGCTCGTCGGTCAGTACCTTGATGTCTGACGTTTGGTCACTCACTGTTTCATCCCTTCGGTCTCTCGATTCCGATCCGCCCGGCTTACCGCGCCGGACGGCGGGTCTCTGATCTCTTCGCCGCGGCCGCCGGATCGTCGACGGTCCACAACTCCTCGTCGAGCATCTGCAGGGTTTCGGCGCCCTCGCGCTGCCGCTGCCGGTCCGTCGACACCGACGTACGCCCCGAGTCGGCCGTCGCCGACCGTCCGCGCAGCCCAGCCGGTACGCCGGGAGTCGGCGCATCGGCTCGTACTCGGCCAGGTCCACCAGGACGAGCCGCCCCGGTCCCCGGCCTGCCGCCCGTCGACGGTCCCGTGCCGCCACCACCCGCACCGGCCGTGCCCGGCGGCATCATCGGCGGCATGCCACCACCGCCGCCGGTGCTGGTTTGCCCGCCACCGGTGGCCGGACCTCCTGCCAGCGAGGGTGCCTGGCCGGTGGTCGATTCGGGACCGGCAGTCAGATTGCGGGCGGCCTGGGCGATGTTCTGGTCACTCTTCGGGATCGGCTTGCCGACTGCCTTCCCGCCTCCACCGATACCTTCACCGATCCCGCGAGCATTGGGGATCCCACCTCCGATGCCGCCACCTCCGCCACCACCGCCGAGCCCCGGGAACTTCCCGTTGCCGAGCCCGAGCGGATCCTTTGCCGAGGGCAACGGTGTAGGCAGCGGGATCCCGGCATCCGGTCCGGGTGTCGTCCACGGCGGAGGAACCGCTGGCGGCCCGGGCTGCGGCACCGGCAACTGCACCGGCGGCACCGTCACAGGATTCCCCGCCAGCCCAGTCCCACCCCCCGGCTGCTGACCTTGATCCCCACTCTGATCCCCGCCGGACGCCCCACCAGCTTGATCACCACCGGCAGCACCACCCCCGGCCTGATCACCACCAGCCGCGCCACCACCTTGCTGCCCGCCGGCACCACCCCCGCCCTTCTGCTCCCCACCACCCTGCTTCTCACTACCCCTCGGCTTCTGCCCAGGCCCCTTCTGCTGCGGCGCACTCCCAGGCCCCGGCGCACTCTTCACCGCCACATCCGGGTTGGCCGCCTTAGGCCCGACCCACTTCAGATTGGCCGTGGCTGCGGTGACCTCCGCTGCCACAGCCTGATAGGTCTGCCCGAGGGCTGTCAGCGCCCGACCGGAATCTTCGACGAGCGGCCGAAGCTGTTTGATCAAACTGTCCAGGAGGGCCTTCTGCTCCTCGGCCGTCCACGGCCGGTTGGCCATCACACCTTGAGCGCCGGTCGACATGAACGGCGACCCAGCGGTGAGCTTCGCGTTGTACTGCGCGATCGCGGCGTTGAATGCCTCCGCGTTCTTGTCGACGTCCGCCTTCGTCATGCCGATCCCGATGACGGCGCTCTGCACCGCCGGACCGGGCTGCTCCAGTTGCGGCACCGCGTCCGCCATCGACTGGACGCTCTGATTCCGGTACTGGTTGAACAGCTCGCCGTCCGCCGGACTCTTCCACCGGCCGAGCAGCGTGTTGGTCCTGGAGATGAAGACAGGCATGATCCCGGACTGCCCGGTCAAGGCCTGCGAGGCCTGCGAGAACATCTCCTGCACGCCCTGTAGAGCCTTGGCTGTCTGAGTCTGCTCGCTCGTGGCGGTGGTGACCATCTCCTGCATCGCCGCCTGGAGCCCAGGAAGGTCGATTGCCGTCACCACCTCGTACGACGGCTTTGCGGCGTCGGCCATCTCACTTGCCTCCCTTGCGGGCGTTCTCGACGGCCTGGTTCGCCTGCTCACGGCTGTCGGCCTCGGTGCCGGGGTTGCCGGCGCGCTGATCGATCGACGGCAGGTTGTCCGGCGTCTTGAGCTTGCGGAGCCGGTCGATCACGCTCGCCTCGGTCGAGTCGTAGACGTCGGCGATCTTGCCGATCCCGACCCGGTAGCCGTCCATCCCCTGCTGGACCGCGGTCAGGTACTTCAAGACGTCCTGCCCGGCGTGCTGGGCCGCGGCCGCGAGCTGCCGGGCCTCAGCCATCTGCCCGACCAGCCCGACGGTCCCGGCGGCTCGGCCGGTTGCGCCTAGGTCTACCTGGAAGTTTTCGCCGGCGAACTGTTTCAGGTCGCCGGTGTCGACGTCGACGTCGCTCATGGTCGTCCTTTCTGGCGGTTCGGGTCAGCTCGCCGGGGTTTCGGCCGGCGGGAGGGTCAGCTGGATGAGTTGGTAGACACCGCGGCGGTCGACCAGGAAGCCTCGGCCGGGTGGCAGGATCTGGGGACGGAGGTTGCCGAGGAGCGGGCCCTCGTTGCGGTCGCCGGACATCAGCAGCCCCGAGGTACCGATGTCGCGGAGGCGGGCCAGGAACGGTTCGAACAGACCGCGGCCCGCGCCACCGGACCGGCGGGCGACGATCACGTGCAGACCGACATCGGAGCCCTGGGCAAGGAACGGCAGCAGCGGCATCATCGCGTGGTCCTGGAAGGTAGCGACCATGTCGTAGTCGTCGACCAGAACGAAGACCTCAGGTCCCTGCCACCACGAACGATTCCGGAGTTGTTCCGGGGTGATGTCCGGGCCGGGGAGGCGCTCGCTGATCGCGGTGGCGACCTCCTGGATCAGGGTCGCCGAGACCTGCTGGTTGGTGCCGTACCCGAGCAGGTGGTCACCCTCGACACCTCCGAGCAGGCTGCGACGGTGGTCGATGACGACGAGCCGCGCCTCCTCCGGCGTGTAGATCTCCGTGAGCCGCTTGGCCACCGTGCGGAGGAATCCGCTCTTGCCCGACGCGGTGTCCCCGAGCAGCAGGAAGTTCGTCTCCGCCATCAGGTCCAGGTGGACCGCACTGAGGTCGCGTTCGGCCACGCCGATCGAGACACCCGCCTCCTGGCTGCTCGTCCCGTCGAGTTCCTCGAACGGCACCTCGCCGGGCAGCAACTTGATGTCCGGCGCCGGCTCACCCGTCCAGGCCGAAGCGACGTCGTTGACGAGCGCGGTCATGCCGGTGGCGACTCGTTCACCCGCCGCGTTGCTGAAGCGCGGGGCTCCCGTCAGGAACTGGTGTTTGGACGAAGTCACACCACGACCAGGTGCATGCTCCGGCACGAGAATCGCCGTCCGCCGATCGACGAACGAGTCGGTCGGGTCACCGAGCCGCAGCTCGAGCTTCGTCCCACACAGGTCGCGGATGTTGGTCCGCAGGTCGAACCAGCGGGCCGCGGCCAGCATGATGTGTACGCCGTACGCCAGCCCGCGGGCCGCGATATCGGCCAGACCCGCCTCCAGATCCTCGAAGTCGTTGCGAATCGTGAGCCAACCGTCGACCACCAGGAAGACGTCACCGAACGGATCCTCGGTAGCGCCACCGGCGGTCCGGAGCTCGCGGAACGACGCCATGCTGTCGATCCCCGCGGCCGCGAACTCCCGCTCGCGTCGGGCGATGATCCCGTTAACCTCAGCGATCGTTCGTCGTACGGCGTTGACGTCCTGACGGGACGCGACCCCGCCGACGTGCGGCAGGTCGCGCAGAGGTCCCAGCACACCGCCGCCGAAGTCGAGGCAGTAGAACTGCACCTCGCGCGGAGTGTGCGTAAGCGACAGGCTCGTGATGATCGCGGCGAGTGCCGTGCTCTTGCCGCTCTGCGGTCCACCGATCACCGCGACGTGGCCGGCCGCGGCCGACAAGTCGAGCGCGAGCGGATCGCGACGCTGCTCCAGCGGCCGGTCCACCCAGCCTGCGATCGCGGTCAGCTTGCCGGTCACCTCGGGGCCGCCGGCCATCAGGCCACGGGCCGGATCGACCATCGGGCCGGGCAGCAGCTCGTCCATTGCGGGCGATTCGTCGAGCGGCGGCAGCCAGACCTGGTGAGCGGGAGTGCCGTGGCCCTGGAAGCGGTCGACCAGGATGTCCATCAGCGTCTCGCCGATCGACTCGTCGTGCGCCTCCGAGACCTTTGTCTCCTCGTCCTCCTCGACGATCGGAGCGACGTACGCCGTCGAGTAGTCCATCAACTCCATCGACGTCTCGTTGCTCGGGGCAGCGATTCCGGTCGGCCGGCGGTGCACACCTGAGACGTACGCAGAACGGAAGCGGTCCATCGGATCCGTGCCGACGCGCAGGAAGCCGTGACCAGGTGCCCTGGGCAACCGAAATGCATCACTCACGCCGAGCACTGTGCGGCTGTCGATATCGGAGAAGGTTCGCAGTCCGATCCGGTACGACAGGTGCGCTTCCAGGCCACGCAGGCGGCCCTCCTCCAGCCGCTGGCTGGCGAGCAGGAGATGTACGCCGAGCGACCGGCCGACCCGGCCGATCTGGACGAACATGTCGATGAAGTCCGGCCGTGCGGTCAGTAGTTCGCTGAACTCGTCACAGATCACGAACAGCGTCGGCACCTCGGGCAGCGGCACACCCGCGGCGCGTGCCTTCTCGTAGTCGCGCAACGAGGAGAAGTTGCCTGCGGCCCGTAAGAGCTCTTGGCGACGCAGCAGTTCGCCGTTGATCGCGTCGGCCATCCGGTCGACCAGGTGCAGCTCATCGGCCAGGTTGGTGATCACCGCACTGGTATGCGGAAGTTTGTCCAGTCTGGTGAACGTGGCGCCGCCCTTGAAGTCGATCAGTGCGAAGTTCAGCGATCGCGGCGGGTGGGTCACGGCGAGCGCCAGTACCAGCGTCCGCAGCAACTCACTCTTGCCGGAACCAGTTGCCCCGATCAACAAGCCGTGCGGTCCCATGCCGTCCTGAGCGGATTCCTTCAGGTCCAGCTCGATCGGCAGGCCGTCGGCGCGGATGCCGAACCGGACGCGGAGTCGATCACGGTTCGGGCGGGGCAGCCAGGTGTCCTCGGGGTTGAAGTCGTACGGGTCCGCGAGGTCGAGCAGCTCGGCCAGTCCGAGGTCGGCACTCAACGGCTGCTCGCCGCGAGCACCCGCAGTCAGCCGCAGCGGCGCGAGCTGACGCGCGAGCCCTTCGGCCGAGGTCAGGTCGAACGCATCCGCCTTGCCCAGCACGGATTCGCCGTCCATCGTCTCGCTGACGATCGTGCCGACTTCGTCGAGGTCGAGGACGACGGCGCTGCTGTCGATGGCCCGCGGAGGCAGCGTGCTGAGATCCAGGACGGTGACACCCTCCAGGCCGTTGCCCGTCAGCAGGTGATCCGAGCCGGCAGTGTCGCCACCGTCGAGTACGACGACAATGTGCGGTCCGGCGACCCGACTCTGCACCTCCGGGTCGAACCGCGGTCGACCGGTCAGAACGTCCTCAAGCATCGCCTCGATCGCGGTGATCGCCGGCGCCACCAGGCGCAGTGGCCCGAGGGCGTCGCTGCGTTCGGGGTGCAGGCTGTGTGGCAACCATTTGGTCCACTCCCACTCGGCCCGCGTGTCGTTCTCCGCACAGACGGCAATCCTGAGGTCGTCAGGTGCCTGCAGTACGGCGAGTTGCGCCAGCAGCGCCCGAACCATCGCCATCGACTTCTTCCGGTCGCCCGGCAGATAGATCCGGCTGAACCCGTTCACCGCGATCGCCAGCGGGAGGTCCGGCACACTCGAGTAGGTGGAGAGGAATCGTCGCAGGGCAAGGGCGGACAGCGGCTCGAGTCGTTCGAGCGGCTGCGTGTCCGGCGGGACCAGCACGGTGGCTGGGCCCTGCGGGCCGACGCCGATCCTGCCTACTGAGAAGTCACCGTCGTCGCGGCGGCGCTCCCACAACCGGTAGCTGTTCGCCAGCGACCAGAGGCTGTCGGGGTCGGGATGCACGTACCACAAGGAGTTCCGCTGTTGCTCGACCGTACGGCCGAGGCGCAGCCGCTGCTGGGCGAGGTGACGCAGGTAGGTGCGGCGAGCCTGGCCCATCTCCTGCTTGCCGCCGCCGGAGCGGGTCACCATCCCCATCACGATCATGCCGACCATCGCAACGCCGAAGAGACCGAAGATGACGAACCGCATGCTGCCGCCGCTGATGCTGCCGGAGAACATCAGCATCATCGCGCCCATCATCGCGACCATCGGCAGGATCATCAGGGCCTGCGCCCATTGCCGGCCGGACGCCTCGGGCACCTCCGGCGGTGCCTCCAGCATCAGTTCGCCGGCCGGCATCTCCGGACTCGGGCGGCGCATCGGCCGCCGTACCACCATCGTCGCCACCACGGACCTCCTGTCGGTCGGCGCGTTCTCCCGCACCGGTTCCGACCTGATCATCACGCGCCTGAACGGCGTGGCCGGCGCGATGGCAGGAACGTGTCGTCACGACATCGGGCGGCGGCCGGCTGCCTAGCGTGAAGCAGGCAGAACGCCTGTCGACGAAAGGAGTCGAACCAATGTCGGGTCAGTTTCTCCAAGGCACGACCGAGAGCATGCACCACCTGGGCAACCAGGTGCGCGCGAACATCGAGCAGATGACCGGCACCAAGCAGGCCATGAACGGTCACGTGGAGGCCATGAGCGCGCAGTGGATGGGCGCGGGCTCCAACGCGAACCAGCAGGGCCACGGAATGTGGGACCAGTCCACGACGGCCCGGGTGCTGCGCCCGGGCACCGAGGTCGGGGACAACATCACCACCTCGGCCAACATCTACGACCAGACGGACACGAGCGTCCAGGGCCGGATGGCGGGCGTCGGCGCCGCGATCAACCCGGTCGCCACGGCGTGATCCGGATCGTCAGCCCAGAAAGGAGATTCAGCGAATGACCTACATCAAGGCGGAATTCAACGCCATGAACATGGGCGCCTCGCAGCTCAAGAGCGGAGCGACCGAGCTGCAGGCGACCGAGGAGATGCAGATGCGGCAGATCATCGGTTCGGCCGACTACTGGAGCGACGTCGCCGGTGGCGAAGGCTCGCTCGGCGCGACCGGCCAGCAGTGGCGCATGCGCTCGGACGCCTCCCACACCGAGGCAACCCAACGCGGCACCGCCGTGGACGCCAGCCAACAGGAGTACGCCGGCGGCCTACAGCAAGTAGTAGGAATCATCAGCCAGTTCAACGGCTAACCCCTCCCCGAAGCCCCGGTCCACCGCCCCGAACTGGTGGACCGGGGCTTCGCCACGCAATCCACACCCGATCCGCCGGTCCCCATCTCAGGGGCCGACCCCCGAAGCAGAGGGATGACCCCCGGTATCCACCATCCACAACCCACCATCTCAGGGGCCGACCCCCGAAGCAGAGGGAGGACCCCCGGCATCCACCATCCACAACCCACCATCTCAGGGGCCGACCCCCGAAGCAGAGGGATGACCCCCGGCATCCACCATCCACAACCCACCATTTCAGGGGCCGACCCCCGAAATGGGACAGAGCGGACCCAGACATCCGTCACTGACCGGCTATTTGAAGAGTTTGTCTGGGGGTGGGTCGGTTGAGGCGGGGCCGGTTGAGGTGGTGATGTGGGTTCGAGTTGGGGTCCAGTGGCGGCGGCGGCCGGCTACTAGGGTCAGGGTTAGGAGGACGGCCATGGTGGAGGTGCCGAGGATCAGGAGGGTTATCAGTTTGGCGTCGGTGCCGGCTTTGTGCCACCACGTATCTGCGGCGATCTTTTGTTCGTCCGGTGGTGGGTGGACCATGGTGGGGATCTTGCGGGCCGGGGTGTCCAGGGTCTTCTCGGTGACTGCGCGGAAGGGGTCGACGATCCCGGCGCCGTATTCTGGGCTGCCGGTGCCGCCGCGGGCCGGCGAGGCTGTGGCGATCAGACGCTGGGACACCTGCGCAGCCGTGAGTTTCGGGTACGCCGAGCGCACCAGCGCTGCTGTGGCTGCGACGAACGGGGTCGCGAAGCTGGTGCCTTCCCAGTACTGCTGACCGGCGACGCGGGTTGCGGCGAGGACTCCACCGCCGGGCGCAACGATGTCGACGTACGGCCCGATCTGGGAGCCGGAGACTCGCGCGCCGGAGATGTCGATCGCGCCGACGCCGAGAACACCGGGGTACGACGCGGGGTACGACGGGAGCGTGACACCGTCGTTCTGCTGGCGATTCCCGACGGCGGCGACCACGAGCACGTCCTTGGAGACGGCGTACGCGACGGCCTTGCGGACCGGGGCCTGGTCACGATCGCCGGACAGCGACAGGTTGATCACCCGGGCACCCGCATCAACCGCGAAACGGATGCCTCGGGCAAGGACATCCGGGTCGAGCAGCTGGGTGTTGCCGGAGTCGTTGACCTCGCGTTCGCTGACGCGGACCGGCAGGATCTTCGCACCGGGCGCAATGCCGCTGAAGCCGACGCCGGATTGCGGGTCGGCGGCGATGATGCTCGCGACCGCCGTTCCGTGCGAGATGCAGTCGTAGTTGCCCGGCAGCTTGCCGACCAGGAAGAAGTCCCTGCCCGGCAAGACCTTTCCGGGCGAATGCAGCTGCGGGTGGTCGGCGTCGACACCGGAGTCCACTACGGCAACCGTCGTACCGGCACCGGTGCTGTAGGGCCAGACCTCCTCGGGGTCCAGCAGTTGCTGGGCCCAGGGCAGTTGCCGGACCACCGGATGCGGCGGTTCGGGGTTGTGGCACGCGCCCTTGGGCGGCGCCGCGACCGCAGTCGGCGCCAAGCCAAGACCTAGTCCCAGGGCAGGCAAGGTCAGCACGGCCGCCAGGACCACGGAGCGTCTCAGCTGTCTTTTCATCACTGCTGATCGTCCGGTCCCGTCGTACGGCGGTACCGCCGCTGGCCGGAAGAGGCCAGCGCCTCTCGCGCGCGAACCCGAGCGGTGAGGGTTGGTAGCGAACCGAACGGAGGACCCATGTCACTGTCTTTCGATCCAGGTGCCTACACCGCCGGGATGGAGCAACTGGAACGCGACGCGCTCGAGCTTCAGCGCGCACTGGACGAAGTCCGGGGCGAGGCGGAGTCGGCCGACGGTCTGGTCCACGCGACTACCAACGGCCGCGGTGAGCTGATCGACCTGTTCCTCGATCCCCGGATCTACCGTACGGCGGATGCCGGCGCGCTCGCCGCGGACATCAGGTCGACCATCCGGGCCGCAGTCGTCCAGGCTCAGGCCGACGTACTGCAGGCGTCGAAGGCCAGCCTCTTCCCGGCCGGGAAGGACCCCGCCGAGATCGATCTCGAGTTCGACGCGCTCCTCGAGCACGTCCGGACGGCGAAAGGAGAGCTGACACCATGAGCCCCAATCCGATCAATCTCGGCGGCGCCGGTTCGATCGACATGTACCCGGACGACACCTATGCCGCCGCGCAGACAGTGCAGGGTGCCGGGGCCACCTTCGGTCAGGTCTGGCAGTCGCTGCACGCCGGCATCCAGGCCGCAGAGCAGAAGCTGGGCCACGGCCCGATGGGCCGCAACTTCGCGGCGGGCTACAACGCGTTCGCGGCCTCGGTCGTGCCGGCCGTCGACAATGCGGAGAAGCTCTTCAGCGGTCTCGGCCAACTCGGCGCCCAAGGCGTGCAGCTCTACCTCCACCTCGACGGACAGGTCATCCCGCAACTCTTCCATTCGATGGACTCCGCCGAAAATACGGACGGCTGATGGCAACCAACGACGCGATCGTCGAACTGCTGGAGCGCCACGTCCTCTGGGATGACGAGCCGGTCACCCGAGTGCGCGACTGGCCCGATGGGGTTGCCGTGACCACGCAGTACCGGCATTTCATCGCGGCGACGACCGCGCAGGCGGAGTGGCTCGCCGGGGCCGAGGAGTGGGTTGACGACGTAGTGGTCGCGACCCGGGACGACCTGGTGCTGACCGGACAGCGGGAGCGCTTCGCCTTCCTTTTACTTGCTGACGGCAACGAGATCTACCTGAACGACAAGGAAGCCATCGGCCGGCTCAGTCGTCGGTTGGCCGGCGGGATGGACCCCGCTGCGTACGCCGAGATCCTGGTGCAACTGCATCCGTACAGCAGCGCGCACCGCGAGCTGCTGACCACGCCGGATTACTTGCGCCGACGGTATCGGCAGCAGGACCTGCCGATCGCTGAACCGCCGATCGTGCGAGAAGAGTCCGACGGGCTACGGCTCACCTTCGCTTCGTCGAGTCAGTACCGCAGGCCTGGCGGCTGGCCGCTGCTGGACCTGCACGAGTGGTCGGTGCACATCCCCACCGACGGACCGGTCAGCTGGGTTTCGGAGGTCACCAGTACAGGCCTCCGGCTCGACCCGTCGGTATCGAGCAGTTGAGCAGAGAGGAGTAGGTGATGACGGATATCGATGTGGAGACTGCCGGCTTGCACACGTTCGCCGGCCGGCAGATCACGGTGGAGACCGCCGAGCTCGCGCAGGCGAGCGCAGGGACCGGCGGATCGATGCCGGAGAGCCAGAAGTTCCAGCAACAGAACAGCGAAGCGATCCAGAAGCTCAGCGAATACTTCGAGAAGGTCAACCAGGGTCTGCGGGCGTACCACGCCGGCGTCGGCTCGATCGCCGACCTGTACGACGCCACCGAGGAATCGGTGGTCAGCAAGATGCAGAGCGTGGTGCCGATGGACCGGATGCCGGTCTACCGCCCGGGCACCGGCGGTGGAACGGTGGAGGTCTGACGATGCCGAAGACAGCGGACAAGGACCAGGACGGGCAGTACGACAAGATCACCGGTACGGACATCCCCAGCCTGACCCAGGCCATGCAGACCCTGCTGAGTTTCGCGCAAGGCGAGCAGCCGACGGTCAAGCTCCTGGCCGTCGGGCAGGAGATGTGGCCGAAGGCGGCGGACCGGCTCGAGAAGGCCGCCGACGACTTCGTCACTGCGGCCCAACAGGCTCGGGCCGGCTGGAACGGTAAGGATGCCGACGGCTTCAGTTCGGCCGTCTCCAGCAGCGTGAAGTCGATGGACGAGTCGGCGAAACAGATCCGTACTCCGGTCGGGGCGCTGAAGGAGACCCAGAAGGTCGCCGAGCAGACGATCAAGACAGTCGAGGATCAGGCCAAGGCCTTCAATGCCAAGCTCCAGGAGCTCGCGAAGAAGGTCTGGCCGCCGGGCACCACCCAGGAGCAGATCCAGAAGGAAGCGGTCGCCGCGCTGCTGCCGTACGTCAAGGCGGCGGGTCAGGCGCTGACCGCGCTGGGGAAGTCGTACAAGGCCGCGGGTACGGCGGTGAAGATGGCGGCTGAAGGTCACAAGTGGGTCGGGCCGAAGGACTCTGTGTCCGCGGCGACAACGCCGCGTGGCGGGTCGAAGCAGCCGACCGGTGGCGGGACGCAGGGCGGTCAGGGTCAGCAGGGCAGCCAGCAATCTGGGCAGCAGTCCGAACAGCAAGGCGGGCAACAAGCCGGCGGACAACAAGCTGGCGGAGAGCAGTCTGGCGGAGGTCAAGCTGGCGGAGGTCAGGCCGGTAGCGAGGGCGGTGGGGAGTCCGGTGGAGACCAGAGTGGTGAGCAAGGCGGCGACCAGGGCGGTGTCCAACTGCCCGGTGGTGCAGAACAAGGCGGTAGCAGCCTGGCTGGCGGCGCGGTCACGCTTCCGCAGCCCCTCCCGCAGAATGTTCCGCTGCCGACGACCGGCGGAGTGACGTTGCCGCCGCCGGCCGCTTCGGTTCCGCTTCCCCCTGGGCTGATCGGGATCAAACCAGTCGTCCCCGGCACGATCGGTTCGACGGCCGGCGGTGTCGGCATCACCGGCATCGGTGGTGGGGTTGGTGGCATCGGAGGTGGCGGCAAGGCGACCATCGGCGGCAGCGTGATCAGGCCGGGCGGCGTGGGCAAGACCGGACTCCCCGACCTGGAGCGTCAGATCGCCCAGGCCGCGCGGACAATGGGGACCAGCCTCAGCGCCTCCGGACAGGCACCAACCCTCCCGTCCTCGGCACCCGGCGCCGCGGGAGCGGCTCCAACCGGTACGGGCGGAACGCCGATGACACCGATGGGCGGTGGCCTCGCAGGAGCTGGTGGCGGTGCTGGTGCCGGCGGCAACGAAGGCAGCCCAAGGAGCCGTCATCGTCTTCCCCGTGGCACGATCCGGGCGCCTCAGGCTGACGAGCGCCCAATCGGCCAGGCTCCCGGCGTACCGTCTGGGTTGAAGGGCCGATCCAGCAAGCCCGACCGCGACGACGGCTTCGTGATGCCGTTGCCCATGGCAACCCGGCGACCCACCAAGCAGCGGGACCAGGCGAAGTCGCTGGAACTCCTCGACGAGGACCTCTGGAACGTCGACGACGGCAAACACCCCGGACACCCGTCCAACTGAACGCAAAGAAGCTGCCCCAGCCGATCGGCTGGGGCAGCTCTCTGCTCGGGTGAGAGCGTCAGCTGACGACCGGTTTCATGGCCATCGGTGGGTTGAGGCCGGCGCCCTGCGGGATCCGGGCAACCAGCCGGGATGGCATCCTGACCGGCTGAACCGCCGCGTACCCGAGGATCTCCAGCACCTTCGGATCGGCCATCGGATAGCTCCGACCCAGGTCCGAGATGAGTGACAGAGTCCCGGCCGGCGATTGCGGAGTCGGCATCGCCTCGACGACGGCCGCCGTACCGGGTGGAACGAGGACGCGGTCGGCGAGCGCCGTACCGGACTTGCTGCGTTCGGGCGTGACCGTGGCCGGATCGCGCGGCGGCATCAGCGGATCGATCATGATCTCCGGCGTCGTAGCACCCGACTGGAACGCCGCGCAGACCGTCCCCATCCCGTCCCGCGGCGCGACGAAGTCGGGGCGGCTGCGCGGCGCCTGGCCCGGTCGCTCGTCGACGTCGGCGGTCTTCGCGCGAGCGGCCGACAGCACGCTGAGCTCGATCCCGTACGGCGCTTTGCCGCCATAAGCACCCATGATCGGCCGGTACGCGCGCTGAATGTCGAACTGCAGCGACGAGATCGGCACCAATCGGTCGCCCAACGCAAGGTAGTGCTGGGTCGCCCCGCCAGACGCCTGGACGACGAACAGTTGACCGATCCGAGCGCTCGGCCGATCCGGTAGTGCGACCGACTTCTTGCCGATTCCCTTGACCTTGATCGGCGCGAGATCCTCACCGGCCGGCAGAGCGTCGACGAACGCCGAACCCACGCGCGCCCACGGTTCCGAACCGAGCGCGAGCCCGACCGTGACCGTGTCGACCGGCAGGATCCGATGCCGGTACCCATCGGCCGTGATCAGGAACTGGTTCTTGGTCCCGAGCACCTCGACGAGCATCGCCGCGGTGGTGAGTTGCTGTGCCGGCGGATGTTCGCCGACCATCAACACCGACTCGCTGCTCCGCGCGCCGGCCAGGTCGAGAGTCGGTTGCGAGCAGAACGTCCAGTCGCCGTTGAGCAGTTTGTCCGGACCGGGAATGGCGTCCGGCGCGTCCTCGATGCCGACCAGCGGACCACGCGGCACCCCGACCAGCGACTTGCGCGACACGCTCTTGGTCGCCGCTTTCTTGCCAATAGCAAGGAGTCCGGAGACGTAGTTCGTCACCGGGTGCAAGCGGCCGTCGATGTACACGTACCGCGTCCCGGTCTCCTTCTCCACCACGACGACATCGCCGCTGCTCCAGGCCTTGCTGCCGCCCGGCACGACCAGCCCGAACACGCCGAACCCGGCCAACAGCACGACCGCGATCGCGATGCTGCCGAACGCCGCTCCCGACGGTCGCCGGAACGGCGGTTGCTCGGGATCGGACTGCCGGGTGACCAGCGCGGACACCATCCGCTGGACCAGGAACTGATGCGACTGGAGCTGATCCTTCTTCGTCGCCATCTCAGCCTCCCCAGCCCCGGACGACGGAGTAGAGACCGAGCACAGCGCACGCCACCGGGACCAGCGCGAGGATCACGATCACCTCGAGGAGTTCGGCGTACCGGCCCAGGTAGGGGTTCGGTGGTCTTGTGCTGTACCAGAGGCCGACGAAGATCACGAGCGCCGCGGCCAGCAGCATCAGCGGCAGGACCAGCGTCAGCGCATCGGTCCGCGCGCTGGTGAGCGGTCCGATCGCCAGGGCGGCAAGTCCGAGCGTGCCTGGGATCAGGAAGAGCAAGCGTTGCTTGACGATCGGGTACAGCCGAGCGCGGAGCAGGCAACCGATCGACACCAGTACGGCGAAGATGACGGCCGACCTGGTGTTCGCCCGGGCCAGGATGATCAGGCCGACCGACAGCGTGATCGAGATCCCGATCAGCATGCCCGTCAAGATCCCGTCGGCGCGCACGACTGCGGCGTACACGAACCTGCGTGGTGGTTGTGGATCGTCGCGGACCAGGTCGGAGGTCGTCCGCGGGAGGATCGGCATCGGCAACCTGCCCAGACGGATCGCCAGCGACGCTAGCAGCGGCGAGAACGCGAGGAGGACCGCGCCGAGAATGGCCGCCACATCCGCGCCGTCCAAAGAGTCGGCGGTCGCGATCCAGCCGGCGATGATCCCGAGCAGGCCGGCGGCAGTCGCTCCGGCGAAGATCGCGCCATGGTCCACGATGCCCAGGTAGCAGCCGATTCCCGCGAGCAACAGTGCGGCACCGGCTGTCAGTACGTGTGGGGCACCGATCTGCGGTACGGGCTCGTGTCCGGCCAGCAGCAACCCGCCACCGAGGGCAGCGAACGGGAGGCTGATCGCGCCGACGAGCGCGCCGCCGCCGGAGTCGCCGACGACCCTCGCCATCACGATCCCGACGGCAACCAGGAACACAGCCATGGCGAGCAGCCACCAGGCCGGCCGGTACCACGGCGCGCCTTCGCGCAGCACGGTCACCAGCACGACGAGCATCGGGACCACCGCGGCGGCCAGGCCTGTCGCCCGCGTTTGCCGGGCCGACCACGGTGAGCTCAGCCGGCCCGAACCGGCCGCGACCGCGTCCACGAGGTCGTCGTACTCGAGCTCCGGCCAATCCGTCCGCCGTGGCACGAGATGCAGGATCTCGCCGTCCTTGATCCGATGCGAGCCGAGCGTGCGTCCGAGCGTCAACGGGGTGCCGTCCGCGCTTCGCAGTACCCAACCGCCGTCCGGTACGCCGTCGTCGGCCAGCTGCTCGCCCGCCCGATTGAGCAGGCCGGGCAGTATCTCGGCGACCGAAGCCTGCTCCGGCAGCGCGAGGTCGAGCCGGCGTTGAGGTGCCGAGACAGTCACCCGGACCAGACCTGTCATGTTCATGGACTTCCTCGCTCTCGAGCTGCTGTTGGTTTTCAGACCACTCGATTCCTCGAGTGATCCGGGGCGGACGGCAGGTACCGGACACGGCCGAACGGGCCGGATCGACCGGTGCTGTACCGGCGCTGGATCAGCTCTGGACTCCGTCTGGTGTGCGGCGACAGGTTCCTGCCGGTGGACGCCACGTCGCGCGGGATCGTCGTACCTTCGCGGTGTCGGGGAACCAGGTGATCGAGGGAGCATCCAGTGGCGGACGACGTACTGCTGATACCGGTCGGGCACGACCTGGGTGTGCATTATCTGGACGGCCTCGAACGGCGGCAGCAGATCCGGATCGGTGCGGATCTGGCCGAGTTGAGCGACGAGGAGTTCGCCGTTTGGCTGCTGGCGCACGGGATCGACGACGAGGATCGGCCGACCCCTGCGTCACTGGTGGCCACTGCGGAGAGCTTGGAGTTGCCTACGGCAACCATCACGGCCGCGGTCGAGCGGTTGACGAAGCTCGGGTTGTTGGCGCAGGTGGAGCCTGGTGGTGGGTCGGCGGTCTTGTTCGCGCGGCGGCATCAGCTGTTTCCGTTGATGCTTGGGCTTGGGCCCGATCAGGACGAGCCATGGTTGCAGACGGTCGGTCCGTTGCATCGGCCGGTTGCGAAGGTGTCGAGCGCGCTGTACGACGTGTGGGCCTGGGCGCATCTGGCGCCGCATTTGTGGTCCGGTTGCGAGGACGCCGCCGAGGCTGCTCGGGTTGCGGGGGTGACCGCCGCGGACGAGCTTGATCCGCGGAAGGTTCTGGCCGGGCTGCTTGGGTCTGTTCACGCCATGCTGTCGGTGCGGGCGGCGTACTTCGATCGCGAGGGGCTCTGATGAGTGTCTTTCCGTTGGGGCATTACGGCGGTCTGCATGCGGGAGAGCATGTGGTGCGGGTCGGGCGGCGGCAAGTGGTGCTGTCCGATTCGGCCTTTGCCGTGTGGGGGTTGGCTCACGGCGGGCAGGGTGATGTTTCGGAGTTGGTGGGGCTTGGCGTGGTTGTCGACGTACCGGATGAGCCTGCGGCGATGGCGGCGTTCGCTCGTACGCATCGGATGGATTCGTTGTTTGTTGGGTTGGGCAACAGTCCGGAGCGGCTGGATTCCTTTGCTGTAGGGATTCCTGGGCTGGGGACTATCGCAATGCTCGATGGCTCGAGTTTTGAGCTGTGGCAGTGGGGGACGTTGCCGCGGACGTTGTGGGAGACCTGTTTGGTGCGGGCGCGGATGGCGTCACCTGCGGTTGATCCGGAGTCGGTGGTGGCTGGGGTCCTGCAGGATCTGCGCGCTTTGATCGCGCATGGGTGTGCCTATCTCGATGTGGCTCTGGCTACGGCCGATGAGGGTGGGATGCGATCATGAGCGCTGCGATGATCTCGCCGGCAACGCTGGTCCCGCGCGCCACCGGCCCGGTCGCCACGGTCTATCTGATGGCCCCGCCCGCTGGTGGACGGACGGCCGTGCTGAAGGTTTATCCGGAGCCGATCGACAAGCGGACGTACCAGGCGGTGCGGGATGAGCAGAAGGTCCTGGCCGGTCTACCGTCGGCCGGATCGCTGCTCCTGATCGACCAGTACGACGACCTGCCGGACGGGCGCAGTGGTTTGCGGATGGAGTTCTGCCCGCAGACGCTGACAGATCTGGTCGCGGGTGGTCCGTTGCCGATCAACGAGGTGATCTCGCTCGGCCATGCGCTTGCCACTGTGCTGGGCGAGGCGCACGCGGCGGGCCTCGTGCATGGCGGTTTCACGCCGGCGAACGTGCTTCGGCGTTCCAGCGGGTTGCCGGCCTTGGCGGACTTTGGGTTGACGCTGCGGTTGCGGTTCGCGCGGGACACCTTGGTGGATGCGGCCTACACGGCGCCCGAGGTGTTACGCGGTGGTGAGCCGGCTGAGCCGAGTGATGTGTACGGGTTGGCTGCGGTGCTGTATCTGGCGCTGACCGGGCAGTCGCCGTTCCCCGCGATGCCTGGTGATCCTTCGAGCGGGGTGATTCTGCGGGCGTTGAACGATCCGGTGCCGGATGTGTCGGGTTCCGACGTACCGGCCGGGTTGTCGTCGCTGTTGAAGGGGATGTTTGCGAAGGACCCGGAGGCGCGGCCGACGGCTGCCGCGGTTGCCGGGGAACTGCAGTCGTTGATGCTACCGGAGCACTCGGACGCCGACGACGAGCTGGACTTCGACGACTTCCGCGACGAGCTTCCCGCGGTCCGCACGACGACGCCGGTCGCGTCGCACTACTCGCCTGGTGTGCAGCCCGGTCTGCCGATCACGGCGCCCCGCCCCAAGAAGGCTCGCTTCAAGCGCCGCCGCACCAAGCCTGTCGCCGCCCCGATCGCCCCACCGCCCCCGGTGCAGCCCACCCCGTCCGCGCTCTCCACCCAAGAATTCGACGACTTCGCCGCGCCACCCTTCAACCCGGCCGACTTCGCCAGCACCCCACACCCGCCACCCGCGGCCGTCACCCCGCCGACAGCTGCCGGTCCTGCTGTCACGTCTCCGGAGGTTGGAGAGTTTGATGACTTTGCGGGGATCCCTGTTGTGCAGCCGGTGGTTCCGGTGGCGCCGGTTGCGGCTGCTCAGGGGGCTCGGCCGGTGGCGGGTACCAAGACACGGTGGCGCCCGCGCCGGGAGCTGGTGATCGCGGCAGCCGCCTCGATCGCGGTGCTGGCCGTGACACCCGTGATCCTGCACGCGAGCCACGGATCCGGCGCACAACAAGCAGCTCCAGCCACCTCCGCACCGACAGACGCAGGCGCCGGTACGCCGGGTGCCGGCACGCCGCCCGTGGTCGAGATCGTGCTGCAGGCACCACAGGACAGGCACAGCTTCGTCGTACTGAACTGGAAGAGCTCCAAGCCACTCGACTACGCGGTCTTCATGGCAGAGCAAGGCGGTAAAGGCGGCCCCAAAACCACCTACCGCGGCGAAGGCACCACGCTGACCATCCCCGTCAGCCCCGGACTCAAGTACTGCTTCGAAGTCCAAGGCACCGACGGCACCGCCACCTACGTCAGCTCCCCCAAGCCCATCCGCGGCGCGACCTGCAAGAGCTAGTACCTCCGTCGCGGGTCTGATCGGACACCGCTTCGCGCCGGCTGACTGTCGCCGCCTTCAGCGGGGCGCGGGCGGTGGATCCGCTGGTTAGCTGGTTGCGCAGAGGGACCGGAGTGAGGGTGCCGGGCCGGGGGCCGTGGCGGGTGGGTGTGATCACAGGGGTGGGTTATCCCCGCGGCTTGGGGGGTCTCTGCTGGTATGCGATGGGAGAACCCACGAGACGAAGGGTTATCCGCCTCTTGTGACGGATGTGTGGGTTGAGCTGTGTGGGTTGATTGGTCGCCGCTGCGCGGCGGCTGGTCCGTTTGCCGCCTGCGGCGGGGGCGCAGGTGGTGGATTCGGCGGCTCGTGTGGTTTTGCGCGAGGCGACTGTGGTGGCGCGGTCTCCGGGCTGCTTGATGGTGCTGGTCGCGGTGGTGTGGGTCAAGGGCGCCTTCGGCGTCGCTGCGCGATCTTCGACCCTTG
>NZ_JBSGUS010000031.1:0-68239 GCF_053608045.1 Kribbella sp. NPDC055071 | reverse complement strand
CTCCCCGCGGGATCCCGAGACCGCGATGACCACATCGGCGGCACCCGCTGCCACCACCACGCGCTCGCACACACGACCTGAGCGCACAACAGCCATCTGAGCGCCCACCGAAGGCGGTGAGTGAGCGGATCTCCAGGCCGCAGCTGCTTCGACTGCTCGCCTGACAAGCCTAGGGCGGCGATCAGCCAGCTGCACACAGTCTGGTGCGCGACCTCGGCACGATCGTCGGTTCAACCACTACCGGCCGCCACCATGACACCGCAGCCCAACCAGGCATCCAGCCACTCTATCTTTTCTTACCTGTTCTTCTTTCGGTTCTTGAGGCGCTCATTCGTACATCTCGTCCAGCTGGGTGGCGTATTGGGTTTCTACGTATTTGCGTTTTAGTTTGAGGCTGGGGGTTATTTCGCCGGATTCTACGGTGAGGTCTCGGTCGAGGATGGTGAACTTCTTGATGGTTTCCCAGCGGTTCAGGCCGGCGTTCAGTTCGTCGACGTAGGTCTGGATCATCGCCCGGGCGGCGGGTGAGGTGGCGATCTCGGCGTAGGTCTTGCCGGCCAGGCCGTTGGCGGCGGCCCAGGGCAGGATCGCGTCGGGGTCGAGGGTGACCAGCGCCGAGACGAAGTTGCGCTTGTTGCCGTGGACAATGAACTGGCCGGCGTACGGGCAGATCGTCTTGAAGCGGCCCTCGATCATCTGCGGTGCGACGTACTTGCCACCGGAGGTCTTGAAGAGGTCCTTCTTGCGATCCGTGATGACCAGGAACTCGTCGTCGAGATGACCGATGTCGCCGGTGTGGAACCACCCATCCGCGTCGATCACCTCGGCCGTCTGCTCCGGCTGGTTGTGGTAGCCGCTCATCACGCCGTCGCCCTTGATCAGGACCTCGCCGTCCTCGGCGATCTTCAGCTGCGTCCCGGGGAACGCCGGTCCGACACTGCCGAGCCGGTACTGGTTCGGGCGGTTCAGCGTGGAGCCGGCCGCGGTCTCGGACAGGCCGTAGCCCTCGATGATCAGCAGACCGGCCGCGTGGAACCACTCGGCCAGCGTCTTGTCGAGAGCGGCCGACCCCGACACGAAGAACCGGATCCGGCCGCCGAAGCGGTCGCGGATCTTCGACAGGACCAGTCGGTCGGCCGTGGCGAACTGGGCCGCCAGCAACCCGCTCGGCTCCTTGCCGGCCTGCCGCAGCGCGGAGACCCGCGCCCCGATCCCGAAAGCCCACTGGAACAGCCTGAGCTTGACCCCGCCGTCCTTCTCCATCATCGTCACGATCCGCGCGTGCGCCTTCTCGAAGATCCGCGGCGCCGCGGCCATGAACGTCGGTTGCACGATCGCAGCGTTGTCGACGATCTTGTCGATCCGCCCGTCGACCGCCGTGGCGAAGCCGATCTGGCACTGCACGGCCACCAGCACCTGCCCGAACACATGCGACAACGGCAGCCACAAGAACTGCAGGTCGTCCGGGCTCAGCACCCGCATGCCCTCCACCGCCGCACCCTCGTACGTCCACACCGAATGCGGCAGCCGCACACCCTTCGGCCGACCGGTCGTCCCCGATGTGTAGATGAGCGTGCACAGGGAATCGGGCTTGATCTCGTCCAGCCGCTTGTCGACCGCCGCCGGATTCTCAGCCAGGTACGACGCGCCCAAGGCATCGAAGTCTGCCAGGCTGATGACCCAGTCGCCATCGCTGTCCAACGGCGTTCCGTCGATCAGCACGACCTTGCGCAGCGACGGCGTGTCCGCCCGCCGCTCCCGCAGCTTGTCGACCTGCCCGGCGTCCTCCGCGAACACCAGCTGTACGTCGGCATCGGCCACGATGAAGGCCACGTCCGCGGAGATGGTCGACGGGTAGATGGTCGTCGTCGCCGCGGCGGCCAGTACGGCGGCCAGGTAGCAGTCGATCCACTCCATCCGGGTGGTCGACGCGATCGCGACCCGCTGCTCCGGTTCGATGCCGAGTGCGACGAGTCCGGCCGCGCGACGTCGTACCAGCTCGTCGGTCTCGCGCCAGGTGACGGACTTCCACTGGTCGCCGACCGGATACCGGAACGCCTCTCGCTGAGGGGTCGCCGCGACGCGGTCCAGGAACATCTGGGCCATCGTGGTCTTGCGATTGGTGAGCAGAGCGAGTTGGCCGGGATCGGCGATCGGTGTCATAACTGGCCTCCATCGGGGGGTCAAGTAACCGGAGAGTATGCGGTGCGAGGCATGCCTGACCATGCCAATCGCTTGCCCGCCCACACCTTCTCCATTACGTTTCCGCAACATGCGCACACGGTCGGTGGCACTCGTTTCACTATCCGTTCTACTCCTCGGTCTGCTGTCTCCCGCCGTCGTGGTCCCCGCGGGCGCGTCGACCGCAAGCACAGCGCAGGCCGGCACGGTGCAGGCGGGCACAACGCAGGCGGGCACAACGCAGGCGCCCGCGGAGTTCGGCTCCGACTACGACGATCCCCGGACGCCGGCGCCGCCGGTCGCGGTCCCGCGGACGAAGCACTGCGAGGTGCAGATCGTCCGGAACCAGTTCCGCAACTTCGATCCGTACCAGTCGACCTACACTCCCCCGACCGCCTGCCAGGGTCCCTGGTCCAAGGTCGTACTGCGGATGCACGGCGAGGTGAAGGGGATCCAGTACGACCGCCTCGGGCACATCACGATCGGTGGTGTCGGCGTCTTCCGCACCTCGACTCCGGAGCCGAGCGCGGACGGTATCGCCTGGGACGTGCAGAAGGACATGAGCGCATACATCCCCTTGCTCCGTACGACGCAACCGGTCGTGATGGAACTCGGCAACGTCGTCGACCAGAACTACACCGGCGTTCTGGACATCACTGTCACGCTCGACTTCTACCTGACCGGCCACAACGCCCCCGCGGCGAAGACCGCGGACGCCGTGCTGCCGTTGCAGGACCAGCGGCGCGAGGACTCGGACCTGATCGGTACGGCGACTCTCCCGCGCAACACCACGCGGTTGCTCGGCGAGGTGTACGTGACCGGATCCGGCGGCGGGTGCGAGGAGTTCTGGGACACGTCCGCCCCGGCCGAAACCGGCTACTCCTGCCCGGACGGATCGCCGTACCGGGAGGTCGACGTGAGCATCGACGGCAAGCTCGCGGGCGTTGCGCTGCCGTACCCGTACATCTACACCGGCGGCTGGTCGAACCCGTACTCCTGGCGTCCGTCGCCCGCGCCACGCGCGTTCGACATCAAGCCGTTGACGTACGACCTCACGCCGTTCGTCGGGCTGCTGACGGACGGGAAGGCTCATGAGTTCCGCGTCCATGTGGCCGGGGTTCCGGCAGGTCAGAGTGGGTGGTTCACGGTACCGAATCTCCACGTCTGGAAGGACAAGAGCGCTCACCAGACGCGTGGCGGACTCACGTCGTACGCCGTCTCGCCGTTAGGCAAGACCGATGAGGTCACGGGTGCGCCGGGGGTGGCGGGGTCCGTTCGGACGGAGGCGTCGCGCAGTCTGAAGATCAGCGGGTACGTCGATACCTCGGCCGGCCGGATCCGTACGACGGTCCAGCGCACACTCACCAACGTGTCGGACCACACCTGGGACGCCGGGGAGTCGCGCGATGCCCTGAAGGCGAGCTGGCGCGACACCTCGACCACGAGCAGCGGCGGCAAGGTCAATCGGACCGATCTCAGCTACGGCAAGACCGGCATACTCACGTTCTTGCCCAACGCAACAATCCCCGGCGGGTACGACGTCGTCACCGATCTCTCGATCTACGACACCCAGCGCACCAACTCCGGGTTCAGCACCGAGACGTACGACGGCCGCGCCGCGTGGATCTACGGCGTACCACGCGACCAACGCCACGCGACGGGCACCCAGACCGTCCGCTTCCGCGCGATCGGCCCTGGCTGCTTCGACCACACGCTGAGCGCGGTCAACGGGGTGTACGTGCAGGACTACTACCGCTGCTAGCGGTTGGCGAGGAGTTCGGCGATCTGGACGGCGTTGAGGGCGGCGCCCTTGCGGAGGTTGTCGTTGGAGACGAAGAGGACCAGGCCGCGGTTGCCGGGGACGGACTGGTCCTGCCGGATGCGGCCGACGTACGACGGGTCGCGGCCGGCGGCGAGTAGTGGGGTCGGGAGGTCTGCGAGCGCTACTCCGGGTGCGTCGGCGAGGAGCTGGCTGGCGCGCTCGGGGGTGATCGGCTCCGCGAACTCGGCGTGGATGCTGAGCGAGTGACCGGTGAAGACGGGCACCCGGACGCAGGTGCCGGCGACCGGGAGGTCGGGGATGTGCAGGATCTTGCGGCTCTCGTTGCGGAGCTTCTGCTCCTCGTCGGTCTCACCGGTGCCGTCGGCAACGATCGAGCCGGCCAGTGGGAGCACGTTGAAGGCGATGGGGCCGGCGTACACCTTGGGCTCGGGGAGGGTGATCCCCTCGGTGCCGAGGGCAAGCTTGCCGCCGGCCTCGACCAGGGCGCGGGCCTGGTCCTCGAGCTCGCTCACGCCGACGCCGCCTGAGCCGGAAACGGCTTGGTAGGTCGCGACGACGAGCCGGGTCAGGGTCGCCTCGCGGTGCAGCGGTGCGAGGACGGGCATCGCGGCCATCGTGGTGCAGTTCGGGTTGGCGATGATCCCTTTGGGGAGGTTGTCGAGGTCGCCCGGGTTCACCTCGGAGACGACGAGCGGTACGTCGGGATCCATCCGCCAGGCGGACGAGTTGTCCACCACGACGGCGCCGGCCGCGGCCACCTTCGGCGCGAACTCCTTCGACGCCGTCTTCCCGTTGGAGAACAGCGCAAGCTCGAGTCCCGCCAAGTCCGCGGTCGCGGAATCCTCGACGGTGATCACCTCGTCGCCGAACGGTAACGAACTCCCCGCCGACCGCGCCGACGCGAAGTACCGCACCTCACTCACCGGGAACTTCCGCTCGACCAGCAGTTGCCGCATAACCCCGCCGACCTGCCCCGTAGCCCCAAACACACCAACTCTCATGCCACAAACAGTAGTTGGTGGACGCCGCGCCCGCGCGGAGGTTTCGGGAAGCGGACTCCAGGCCATCACAATCCCACCCCGCTGGCCGGTCCGCGCGGAGGCGAGCCCGGCAGGAGCCGATTGTGATGGCCTGGAGGTCGGTCAGGCGTCGGCTACGAGGACGCCGCCGTTGGCCACGTCGGTGGTTTCGATCTCTTGGAAGACGATTCGGACGGATTCGCGCTTGGCGTTGAGGATGCTGATGGCGGATTCGGTGACGGCGGCGACGAACTCCCGGCGTTGGTCGAGGGTGCGGCCGGAGAGGAGTTCGACGGTGATGTTCGGCATAGGGATCTCCTGAGGTGGGTTGGCGGAACAGTGTTTCAGCCGAGGGCGGGTGCCGGTGTGGCGGTGACCTCGGTGGGATCGGTGTTCAGGGAGTCGACCAGCTCGTCGACGTCGCGCGTGTTCTCCGGCAGCAGCCACCCGAGGCCGACGTACACGACCAAGGAAGTTGCCAGCGGCAACGCGACGACCAGTGTGGTGTCGGTGGATCCGATGCCCCACTTGACGATCGCCCACACGATCAGGCCGATCGCCCAGGACGCCAGCGCCGCCCGCGGACCGCTGCGCCGGAACCACGGCAGCAGACCGAGCATCAGCGGGATCGCGATCGGCCCCATCGTCGCGGCGACAAGATCGACGACGATCTTGAGTACGACGCCTTCGCCGTTGGTCAGGATCGCGATCAGCATGCTCACCGTGACGAATGTGAACGTGACGATCCGAGCCATCTTGAGGGCCGCGACATCGGTCAGCTGCCGGACCTTCGGCACGAGCACCGGCGCGAGGTCGCGGGTGATGACGGAGGAGATCGCATTGGCGTCGGAGGCAACCATCGCCATCGTGTGCGAGAAGAATCCCGCCAGCACGAGCCCGATCAGGCCGGTGGGCAGGAGCAGTTGCGCGAGTTCGACGTACGACTGCTCGGGTTTGCCGGGGTGGACGAGCAGCGGCGCCGCGCACATCGGGATGAAGAGGATGAGCGGCCAGACCAACCACAACGCCGACGACAGCAACGCGGATTTCTTCGCGGCGGATCCGGACGGCGCGGCCATGTAGCGCTGCGCGAGATTCCACATCCCGCCGTTGTACTCAAAGGTTTTGATGAACAGGAACGCGATCAGGAAGATCGGTGTGTAGGGCCCGTTCAGCGCGTGTCCGTGACCGGCCGGCAACTGGTCCCACATCCGCCACAGCGTCGGCACACCGTCCAGGTGAGCGAGCACCCCGACGAACATCGCGATCCCGGCCCCGAACTGGATGATGAACTGCCCGAAGTCGGTCAGTACGTCGGCCCACAACCCGCCGAGCGTGGCGTAGAGCATCGTGACGACACCGGTCAGCAGGATCCCCCACCGCATCGGTACGCCGGTGAATCCGTTCAGCAGCACGGCGATCGCGACCCACTTCGACGCGATGTCCACGACCTTCAGCGCGGCACCGGAGTACGCGAGCGCCTGCTGGGTGGGAATGTTGTAGCGGCGGGCCAGGTACTCCAGGGGTGAGACGACGCCGTGCTTGGAGCGCAACCGGTTCCAGCGGGCGGCGAACAGGAACGCGCCGATCCCGACGCCGATCCCGATCGACATCGCCCACCAGACGTAGACGGTGATGCCGTAGCTGTAGGCGACCGCCGCGAAGGCGACGAACATGACGGCGCTGTAGCCGGACATGTGGTGCGAGATGCCGGACAGCCACCAGGGAATCCGGCCACCGGTCGTGAAGTAGTCCACAACCGTCTTGATCTTGGTGCGCGACCAGAGTCCGATCAGCACCATCAACACGAAGTACGCGACCAGGACCGACCAGTCCAGAGTGGTCATCGGGGAGCCTCCCAGGGGCGATGGGCGAGTGCTAGGAAGGTTCCATCGAACAGAACTTAGTGTCAAGAGACGGAACCCGGAATAAATTCATCCGGCGTTCTAACGGCTCACGACGATTGACAGGTGGTTCCGCGAGATAGAACCTTGTTCTGTGAACGCACACCCGCCCCTTCAGGTCCGACACGCCACCCACCCCGGCCAGGTGCCCGGCTTCGACACCGCAGCACTGCGCTCGCACTACCTGGTCGACGACCTCTTCACGCCCGGCACGATCACCGCGGTGCTCACCCACCACGACCGGATCGTGCTAGCCGGCGCCCGACCGACCGACGGTCCGCTGACCCTCGGCACCTGGCCCGAGCTGCGCAGCGAGTACTTCCTCGAACGCCGGGAGGCCGGCATCGTGAACGTGGGTGGCGCGGGCACAATCACCGCGGACGGCACCAAGTACGAGCTGCCGACCGGAGCCTGCCTGTACGTCGGTCGCGGGGTCCGCGAGATCACCTTCGACGGAGCCGACGCGGCGTTCTACCTCTTCTCCGCCCCGGCCCACACAGACTTCCCCACCGCGTTGGTGAATCCCGGCGAGGGCAACCGGCTCGAGCTCGGCGACCAGCAGACCGCGAACCGCCGGACCATCGACCAGTACATCCACGCCGACGGCGTCCGCAGCTGCCAGATCGTGCTCGGGGTGACGACCCTCCACCCGGGCAGCACGTGGAACACCATGCCCGCGCACACCCACGACCGCCGAACCGAGTGCTATCTCTATTTCGACCTCCCGGAGACCGAGCGGATCGTCCACCTCCTCGGCGAACCCGACGAGACCAGGCATCTGCTGATGGCGGACCGTCAGGCCGTGATCTCGCCGAGCTGGTCGATCCACTCCGGCTCGGGCACGTCGTCGTACAGCTTCGTCTGGGCGATGGCGGGCGAGAACCAGGCGTTCGGCGACATGGACGGTGTCGACGTACGGGATCTGCGGTGACGGCTGACGCCTTCAGCCTGCAAGGGCGTACGGCGTTGGTCACCGGCGCCAGGCGGGGTATCGGCGCGGCGATCGCGGCCGGTTATGCGGCGGCCGGCGCCGAGCTGATCCTGATGGCGCGCGACGCCGCGCTCGAGGACACGCTCGAGGCGATCAAGCTGAACGGTGGCGGCGAGGCAACGATTGTGACCGCCGACTTCGGCGATCCGGATGCGGTGGAGGCGGCCGCTGTGCGGCTGGCCACCGAACGCCAGGTCGACATCCTGGTCAACAACGCGGGCACGATCTCGCGGGCGCCGGCGGTCGAGACCAGTACGGCGGACTGGCGGCACGTGATCGATGTGAACCTGAACTCGGCGTGGGCGGTGACCCGGCCGATCGGGCGCACGATGGTCGAGCGCGGGGCCGGCCGCATCATCACGATCGCGTCGCTGCTGAGCTTCCAGGGCGGGATCACGGTTCCGGCCTACACTGCGAGCAAGCATGCGGTCGCAGGACTGACCCGCGCGTTGGCCAACGAGTGGGGGCCGGCGGGCGTTCAGGTGAACGCGATCGCGCCTGGGTACATCAGTACCGACAACACCACCGGGCTGCGTGCGGATCCGGCTCGCGAGGCCGCCATCCGGGAGCGCATCCCGACCGGTCGCTGGGGGCGGCCGGAGGACGTCGTCGGTGCCGCGATCTTCCTGGCCTCGGATGCGGCCGGTTACATCAACGGCCACGTACTCGCGGTCGACGGCGGCTGGCTCGCCCGGTAGCAGCAGACAGGAGTGACAGGAATGTCGGACATGAGTTCGCCGTCGGCCATCGACAAGACGTTGATGGTCCTGGACGCGGTCCTGGAGCACTCGCGGTTCACGGATGTGGTCAATGCGACCGGGCTGGCCAAGTCGACCGTGCATCGGATCATGGCGTCGCTGGTCGAGCACGAGTTCGTGGCACAGGCCGAGGACGGTTCGTATCACCCGGGTCCGAAGGCGCTGCGGCTCGCCGGGCATGCCCTGACGAACGTCGACCTCGCCACTGTCGCCCGCCCGGTCCTCGCGGACCTGGTCGCGCAGACGCGGTGCACAGTGCATGTCGGACTGCTGAATGGCGACGAAGCCATCTACGTTGCCCGTCTGGACGGACCGAAGCCGTATCGGATGCCGTCCCGCGTAGGCAAGGCGTTCTGGCTGCACTGCACCGGCATCGGCAAGGCTTTGCTCGCGGAGAAGGACGACGACGCACTCGACGCGCACATCACCCGCACCGGCCTCCCCGCCCGCACTCCCCTGACCCACACCACCGCGGCCGGACTCAAGGCCGACCTAGCCCAGGTCCGCGCCCGCGGCTACGCCCTCGACGACGAGGAAAACGAGCCCGGGATCCGCTGCGTCGCCTCGGTCATCCACGACCACACCGGTACGGCGATCGCCGCAGTCAGCATCTCAACCCTCTCTCTGGAGCAGTCGATCGCCCAGGTAGCCCTCATGGCCCCAGCCGCCATCGAGGCAGCCCGCAAAATCTCCGCAGCCCTCGGCTACCGCGAACCCACGACGATCTGACGCGCCGAGGCCCACCGCACAACCGGCACGAACAGAACACCGACAACGGCGAACCACGCACCCAAAATGATCCAGCCGGGGACGCCGATGCCGAGTGGAAGCAGGGCGAAGACGGTCGGAGCGACCATGGTGCTGATCGACATGCTGGTGTTCCAGACACCCTGGTACTGGCCCTGCGCATTGTCAGCAGCCAGATCGAAGCCGAGCAGGAACGAGCCGGACGACTGCAACAGCTCGGCGACCACCTGGGCGCTTGCACCGAGCGCGAGCACAACGACCGCGAAGACCGCGTCTCCGGTCGAGGCTGTCGCGAACAGGATCATTGATGCCAACAGCAACAATCCGGCCGTCCGGGTGGCTCGCGCGGCCGACGTCGGGTCGTTGATCCCTCGCGACGAGCGGACCTGGAAGAGCGCGACCACGACCGTGTTGATGATCAGCAGCAGCGCGACGGTCCAGCGTGGCGCGTCGGTGTGGTCGACGACCCACAACGGAAGCCCGACGTCGAAGACCGCGTAGTGGATCGACATCGCCGCGTTGAGCGCAGCCACCGCGAGGTACCCGCGATCACGCAGGGCGACCCAGACCGGGCCGTTGCCGGTGTGTGGCTGCGGTTCGACCCGCGGGATCGCCAGTACGACGAAGCCCGCGACAACGCTGAGTCCGGCGTCGATGACGAACATCGAGCGGTACGCCGTACCCGTGTCGAAATGGAGCGCGAGCGCGCCCACCCCGGCACCGGCCATGATCCCGACGTTCGTGACCGCCCGCAGGTAGGCGCGGGCCGCGACCCGGCCGGTGCCCTGGGTGACCGCGGCGATCAACGCCGAACGCACCGCGCCCGCACCTCGGTCCAGCACGGTCAGCACGACGGACACGATCAGGAACTGCCAGAACGTGTCGACGACCAGATAGAGCAGCGAGATCCCGGACGTCGCCAGGCTGAGGACGACGAACATCGTGCGCGGGCCGCGTTGGTCCGCCAGATGCCCCAGCGGGACGGCCGACAACAGTCCGAACAAGCCCGCGATGGTCAGGCCGAGTCCGATGTGCGCGATGGAGAGGCCGACGATGCGGTTGAAGTACAGGACGCTGATCGTCATCAGCAGTCCGTTGCCGACCCTGCTGAGCAGAGTTCCCAGAGCTAGCGGCCGAAGCGGTCCGGGTGCCGGTAGCAGTCCCGTCATCCGCGCGCGACGACGCGGTGGGCGATGTCGCGGAGCTCGTCCATCAGGTCGACGCCGGAGTCGAGCATCCGCTGCATTTTGGCCGGGTTTTGCGCGCCGAACATCTCGCCGATGGTGACCTCGTGGTCGGGGCGGCTGAGCCTCGTGATCGGGTCTCCGGCGGCGATTGCGCCCGTACGGAGGACTTTGAGGTAGGCGCCCGGGCAGCCGGCTTGGTGGAAGCGTTTGACCCAGTGGGGTTCCTGCATGCGGTGCTGGAAGGTGATGCAGGGGATGCGGGGGGCGCGGACCATCACCTCGACCTCTGGGCCGATCCGCCAGACCTCACCCAGGAGGGCCCCGGTGACGTCGACTCCTTCGGTGCGCAGGTTCTCACCGAACAGGCCGGTCGGGATCTCCCGGTCCAGCTGGGCGGACCACCAGTTCGCGTCCTCCTCGGCGTACGCATAGAGCGCCAGGTCGGGGCCGCCGTGGTTCTTGGTGTCGCAGACTCGGTCGCCGGCGAGGCCGAGCTCGCCGACCGGGACACGGCCGAGCTGCGGCACCTTGTCGATGGCCGTGAGGCCGGTCTCCTTCGGGCCAGGGATCAGCTTCTCCACCACATTGACCGTCAGTACCCGCATGCGGCCCATCGTCCCCTGCCGCTCAGGCCGGATCCACCGGTTTTCCTCCCCGCCACAGCACGCTTGGTTGACGTGTGTACATTTACAGTCGTCAACATAACTGTGGAGGGTGCGATGAGCGAGACGGAGAAGGATCGCCGGTACAGCCGGCGGCGGGTGGTTGCGACTGGTGCGGTTGCGGGGGTGGCGGCTGCCGCGGCGGGGGCGGTTGCGGGGGTGGCGTTCGTCCAAGGGGCGGATGCGCCGCCACCGATCCAGGCGTCGGCGCGGAAGCGGTTCGAGGGCAAGGTCGTGCTGATTACCGGTGCGACCTCGGGGATCGGGCGCGCGGCCGCGCTGCTGTTCGCCGCGGAGGGCGGCAAGGTCGGCTTCTGCGGCCGGCGTGAGCACCTCGGCAAGCAGGTCGAGGCCGAGATCCGGGCGGCCGGTGGGGAGGCGACGTACCTCAAGGCCGACGTTCGGGTCGAGTCCGACGTGCAGAAGTTCGTCGACACGATCGCGAGCAAGTACGGCGGACTGCACGCGTGCTTCAACAACGCCGGGATCAGCATCGAGCGACCGTTGCACGAGTACACAACGGCCGAGTGGGACGACGTGACGAACACCAACCTGCGCGGCAACTTCTTCGCGCTGAAGTACGAGGTGCCGCACCTGCTCAAGGGCGGCGGCGGGACGGTCGTGGTCACCTCGTCCTCGAACGCGATCGCGACCACCGAGAAGCGATCCGCCTACACAGCGACCAAACGCGGCCTGGTCGGGCTGGTCCAGTCCGCCGCGCACGACTACGCGGCGAAGGGGATCCGCATCAACACGCTGATTCCCGGCACGACGAACACCGAACTGGTCCGCCGGCTCGCCGGCATGATGAACGTCCCCGACCCGGTCTGGAACGCACTCGCCGCCAACTGGGGCAAGTCGCACGTCCCAGGCCTGCAACGGATGGCGACACCCAACGAGATCGCCGCCTTCGCACTCGCCCTGGCTTCCGACGACTTCCCGTATATGACCGCTTCGCAGCTCGTCATCGACGGCGGCAAGACCGCTTACTCAGGCTGACCCGAGCACATGCTCGACCAGGCGATCGACGTACGTCGTCTCGTCCGGCAACGTGAACCACGGCATGGCCGCGCTCAACTGGGCGCGGCCGTGCAGCGCGAGCCAGAGCTCCACCGCGGTCTCGCGGACCTCGTCCTCCGGCGCATCGGTCAGTACGTCGCCGACCGCCAGGATCAGCGGTTCGAACGCCGACCACCCGGTCTGCACCAGCTCCGCCGGTGGGTTGGTCGGCGCGTCGGAGCGCCGGTCGGCGTGGAACATCACGGCATACCGCCCGGCATGCTCGTTCGCATACGCCAAGTAGGCCAGCGAAAGCGCACGGACGCGTCCGCGCGGATCACCGTCGTACGACGCCGCGACCAGCCGGTCACGCAGCTCGGCGAAGAACTGCGTCTTCACGGCCCGCAGCAACTCCTGCAGATCGGTGAAGTGGAGGTAGAGCGCGGTCGGGCTGACGCCGGTCGCCGAGGTCACCGTGCGTACGGAGAGATCGTTGAGGTCGTACGTCTCCAGCAACCCGGCCGTCGCCGCCACCAAGGCTTCGCGCAGGTCCTCCCCGGACCCACGCGCGCTACGCGCTCTACGGTTGACGACTGCCACCCACAGGAGTTTAGTCCTGGATCGCCTTCACGATGGCGATGTTGCGGGTGAGCCAGTCCTGCGGGAGGGATTCGTCGGCGCCGGCATCCTCCAGCGTCCACAGGACGTTGAGCATCTGCCGGACGATGATCCAGTCGCGGGCACGCTCCTCGTCCAGGCCGCCCGCGTCGATCGCGGTGTAGAACCGTTGCCGGACCGCGAACCGAAGGTCGCCGGAGGCAACGACCTCGTCCCAGCGGTTCCAGACCAGCGGAGCGACCTCGTAGTGCGGATCGCCGGAGAGCGGCTTGGGGTCGATCACCAACCAGGGTTCGCGTTCGGCGGCGAGCATGTTCTCGTAGTGCAGGTCGGTGTGGATCAGCCTTCCGTCGGTCGCCGGGTCCGCGACGAAGTCCTCGGCCAGCGAGATCGCCTGTTCGACGTACCGATGCGGGACCGGCGCCGAGAGCGGCAACTGCCGGAACCGCTCCAGCCAGCGCGTCAGCTCCGCCGACAACGTCCGGTACTGCGGTCCGGCCGGCACGTGCAACCGTTTGTAGGTCGAGCCAACGATCTCGCACGCGTCCAGCGCATCGATCGTCCGCAGGTCCCGCGGCTCCAACCGCTCGAGCAGCAAGGCGAACCGGCGCGGATCCGCCCGCAGCAACTGCACCGCGCCGTTCCCACCCCAGTCCCGCAACGCGAGATGCTCGGTCTCAGCCTCCCAGTGCGGAAACTGCACCTTCAGTACGGCGTTCTGCCCGTCGGCCGTGAGCACCGGTACGACCAACGCGCAGTTCCCGTACGACGACGCACCGTCGACCCGCAGTCGCCACTCGTCCAGCAGATCGCGCGTCAGCCGCGGCAACCGGTCGAGCCACTCCGCCCAGTCCTGGCCGCGGGACCCGACGACCAGAAACTCCGGCGGGATCTGGACCGTCACCTACTTCTTGGCCTTCTCACCGGTTTCCGACGTCCGGAGCGCGGCGATGAAGGCCTCTTGCGGGACCTCGACCCGGCCGACCATCTTCATCCGCTTCTTGCCTTCCTTCTGCTTCTCCAGCAGCTTGCGCTTACGGGTGATGTCACCGCCGTAGCACTTGGCCAGAACGTCCTTGCGGATCGCGCGGATCGACTCGCGGGCGATGATCCGGGACCCGATCGCGGCCTGGATCGGCACCTCGAACTGCTGCCGCGGGATGAGCTCCTTCAGCTTGCCGGCCAGGGCGACGCCGTACGAATAGGCGTTGTCGCGGTGCACGATCGCCGAGAAGGCGTCGACCGTCTCGCCCTGCAGCAGGATGTCGACCTTGACCAGCGCGGCCGACTGCTCGCCGGTCGGCTCGTAGTCCAGCGACGCGTACCCCTTGGTCTTGGACTTCAGCTGGTCGAAGAAGTCGAAGACGATCTCGGCCAGCGGCAGCGTGTACCGCAACTCGACCCGGTCCTCGGACAGGTAGTCCATGCCCTGCAGGTTGCCGCGCTTGGTCTGGCACAGCTCCATGATCACGCCGATGAAGTCCTTGGGGCTGAGGATCGTCGCCTTCACCACCGGCTCGTAGATGTCGGCGATCTTGCCCTCGGGGAACTCGCTCGGGTTGGTGACGACGAACTCCTTGCCGTCCTCCATCTCGACCCGGTAGACCACGTTCGGCGCGGTCGAGATCAGGTCCAGGTCGAACTCGCGCTCGAGCCGCTCCCGGACGATCTCCATGTGCAGCAGCCCGAGGAACCCGCAGCGGAAGCCGAATCCGAGCGCGCCGGAGGTCTCCGGCTCGTATTGCAGGGCCGCGTCGTTCAACTGCAGCCGCTCCAGCGCGTCTCGCAGCGTCGGGTAGTCGTCGCCGTCGATGGGGAACAGACCCGAGTACACCATCGGCTGAGGGTGTTTGTAGCCGCCGAGCGCCTCGGTCGCGCCGTGGACGGCCGACGTGACGGTGTCACCGACCCGGGACTGGCGGACGTCCTTCACGCCGGTGATCAGGTAGCCCACTTCGCCGACGCCGATGCTTGGCGACTTCATCGGCTCGGGCGAGATGACTCCGACCTCGAGCATCTCGTGGACCGCGCCGGACGACATCATCTTGATCTTGTCCCGGTGCGTCAGCTCGCCGTCGACCACCCGGACGTAGGTGACCACGCCGCGGTAGGTGTCGTAGACCGAGTCAAAGATCAGTGCCCGCGGCGGTGCGTCCTTGATGCCCTTCGGCGGCTCGACCTGGGCGACGATCTCGCTCAGCAGCTCCTCGACGCCTTCGCCGGTCTTGGCCGAGACCTTCAGTACGTCGGAAGGCTCGCAGCCGATGATGTGGGCGAGTTCTGCGGCGTACTTCTCCGGCTGTGCGCTAGGCAGATCGATCTTGTTCAGCACAGGGATGATGTGCAGGTCGGCGTTCAGCGCGAGGTAGAGGTTCGCCAGTGTCTGCGCCTCGATCCCCTGCGCCGCGTCGACGAGCAGAACCGCGCCTTCACACGCCTCCAGCGACCGCGACACCTCGTAGGTGAAGTCGACGTGGCCGGGGGTGTCGATCATGTTCAGGATGTACGTCGTCCCGTCCGGGGCGAGCAGACCGCCCGGGGTGTTCGGGCCCGGTGCGTACGGAAGCCGGACCGCCTGCGACTTGATCGTGATGCCGCGTTCCCGCTCGATGTCCATCCGGTCCAGGTACTGGGCGCGCATCTGCCGGCCGTCGACGACACCGGTGATCTGCAGCATCCGGTCGGCCAGGGTCGATTTGCCGTGGTCGATGTGAGCGATGATGCAGAAGTTCCGGATCAGCGACGGGTCGGTGCGACCCGGCTGCGGCACGGTCGTGGGGCCTACGGGCACGGAGGGGATCCAAATCGTCTCGGGGGGTGTGTCTGATGGTCCCACGCCGTCGCGAGCAGGTGCTCGGTGCGGTGCATCGGCGTGCTGGAGTGAAGGCCTCGATGTTTTTCCATCGTGGCCTTTGCTCCAGTGCGGCGAGGTGCCGTGCCGAGTGCCGCGCAGTAGGCGTGGGACCATCAGACACACCCCTATACGCGATCAACTGGTCAATCATCCCATGGGGGTCCAGTGGAATCTAAAATCGCTGGACCGGGCCCGATAGCGTGGTGACGTATGGCGCATGCTGCTGGGGTCCGGTTGCCGTACGAGGAGTTGCCCGCTGTGGTGCGGGCGTGGGTCGAGCGCACGCTCGGGTCGGCGGTGGTGTCCGCCGCGACTCAGCAGGGTGGGTTCTCCCCCGGCGTGGCCGCGCGCCTGGTGACCGTCTCCGGGCGCCGCGCGTTCGTGAAGGCCGTCGGTACGGCGCTCAACCCCAAGACTCCCGAGTTGTTCCGGCAGGAGATCACGGCCATGCACGCCATCGGCCCGTTGCCGATGGCACCTGCCTTGTACGACGTGTACGACGACGGTGACTGGGTCGCGATGCTGTTCGAGGACATCGAGGGACACCTGCCGGACCACCCGTGGAACCAGCCTGAGGCCGACCGGGTCCTGGATGCCGTCGCCGAGTTGACGGAAGCGCTGGACCCGTCGCCATGGCCGGAGGCACCGGTTGCCGCCGTACGGAGTCGTGAGTTCCTGACTCGGTGGGACAACGTGATCGCTGACGGTCTCGACGTACCGGAGTGGGCTTGTGGCCGTGAGGAGGAGTTGGCCGAGCTCGCTCGGGTCGGGGTGCGCGCGTTGGCGGAGGGGAAGGCGCTGGCGCATTGGGACCTGCGCGCCGACAACATCATCCTCACCGAGGACCGGGTGGTGTTCATCGACTGGGCACACCCGGCACTCGCGCCACGCTGGGCTGACACCGTCATCCTGCACGCTGACATGCGTGAATCGGTCAGACTGCCGGCACTACCCGACGACATCGCCATCACTGGGTTCCTGACCGCTATCGCCGGAGGGCTGTGGTGGGGCGCCTCCCAGCCGCCTCCACCCGGTCTCCCGACCATCCGCGCGTGGCAACGGCAGCACGCCCTGATCCATCTCGACTGGGTACGCGAACGATTGGGGTGAGGCGCACGCAGCGTTTCGCGGTGCCGGGCGTCTTAAGGGTGTGACGAATCCAATGGTGAGCATCAGAGGTCCGGTCCGGTCTCTGGCGCATGACGACGCGCGGGCAGCCGTCTCGGAGCTCTACAACCGGTACTGGACCGGGCTGGTCCGGATGGCTCTGCTTGTCGTGGACGAGCGGCAGACGGCGGAGGACTCCGTTCAGGAGGCCTTCGTCGAGCTGTACCGGCACTGGCCGCTCCGGGACAACGACAAAGCGCTCGGATACCTGCGTACGACGGTCCTGAACCGGTGTCGCTCGATCCTGCGACGCCGCCGGGTCGCCCGTCTCTACACGCCACCGCACGAGGAGCACCACGACTCCGCCGAGAGCACCGCCGTACTCGGAGAGGAACGGCTACAGGTCAGACGGGCGCTGCAGTCGCTGTCCCGACGCAACCGCGAGGTCCTCGTCCTGCGCTACTACCTGGACCTCCCGTTCGACGAGATCGCCCAGACCCTCGGGATCAGCCCCTCGACTGCCCGAGCCACAGCCTCCCGCGGCCTGACCGCTCTGACCAAGAAACTCGAGGACGTCCGATGACCACCACCGAGACACGCCTCCGCGACTACTTCCACTCCCAGGCCAACACCATCCCGGAAACCGCCGAAGGCCCTGGCCTGGAGTCGCCGGTACGCCGCCGTCCCTGGCCTGTGCTCGCGGCCGCCGCCGCGATCGCGCTGGTGCTGGCGGTCAGCGCGACCTACCTGGCGCGGTTTTCGGGCGACGACATCCCGGAGCCGGCCGCGCCGGTGTCGACCGCTGCCCCGACGGTCCCGTACACCGTCGGCGCGACGCTGTACGACGGCGGCCGGCGGGTACGGATCCCGAAGGGGGTCGACGGATTCTTCTTCGGGCGCGTCGACGGCGGCTGGCTCGCGATGAGCCTGCCCAAGCCGGGGCAGTTCCAGGCCGGAGTTCTCGGCACGAATGGACGGTTCCGCCTGATCGGTCCGGAGAGATCGGGCGGAACGACGCTGTCGCCCGATCGCAAGCAGGTCGCCGTCATGCGCTACCGGTCCGGCACTCTGGGCGAAATAGTCATCGTCGACGTCAAGTCGGGCAAGGCAGTGTCGACCACTCCGCTGTCATATCAGCCGACACTGCTCGGCTGGAACCAGAGCGGGCTCTGGATGAGCAACGACGCGGTCACGACGTCCGCTCTGATGGTTTGGCAGCACCCGGGCTCAGGGCAGCCCCAAACCCTCGCCCTCCCCGACTTCGAGGGCGGGCTGAGCGCTCCGGCAGACACGGACACGGTCACCGTGTCCACGAGGCACGGAGACGATCGCTGTCTCAAGGCCGGCGTGCTGAGCAACGGTGCGTTCAAGGTCCTGCGTCAGTACTGCGATGCGGGTCCGGCGTCGTACTACCCACTGACCTCGCCCGACGGCCGCAGGATGGTCAACAGCGACGCGAATCTCGTCGTCAACCTCCGGACGGGCAAGATCACCAAGCTCCAGTTGCCCGCCGGTCAACAGATGAACGACTTCCCGTCGGCGCAGTTCGAGGATGCGAACCAGCTCGTCCTCACCACCAGGCCGCCGGAGCCGGGTGATCCTGGCAAGAAGCAATCGCTCTACCGGTGTGATGTGCGCAGCGGCGAATGCGCTCTCCTGCAGAAGGACGCCTCGAAGATCACCCTGCAGGAGCCGTGACAGACGACGAGGGCGGGCCGTTCTCGGTCCGCCCTCGTCGTCGGGGTGAGTCAGCTGTCTATGCGGACGATGGTGGAGCCGGAGCCGTTGGCGCCGTCGGAGAACTGCAACTGGCCGAGGTACCTGGTGCCGGGTGTCAGGCCGGTCCAGGTTGCGGTGGTGGTGGTTTGAGCGGCTACCTGGACGGACTGGGTTGCTGGGGTGACCGTCAGGTTGCCCGTGGGGTCTTTCAGTTGCCAGTGGTTCAGTTTGACTGTTTGTTCGCCGGCTCCGGCGAACAGGTCGACGTACACGTCCACCTGACCTCCTGCGGGTTTCGCGAGGTTCACTTGCTCCTCGGCTGACCCACCGGTGCTGCTGCCGAGGAGTGTCGTCGTACCGGCTTTGTAGACGAAGACGTCCAGGTCTGTGCCGGCTGGGTAGTCCGCGTCGAACGTGGCGAAGCGGGCGTACGTCGTACCGGCCGGGACGTCTGCCGTGAACTTGGCGACGTGGTCGTTCGCCTTCGGGCTGGTCGTCGGGAACGAGACGCCACCCGGGTTCTTCAACGCGGCATCAGCGACAGTCGCCGGCGACAGGCCGACCGCGGTGGCGTTGAGCGTCCCGGTGTACCCGGCAGTGATCGGCACCTGCACCGACCCAGCTGTCCCGGTGCCGTTGACCTGCACCGGCGCCTTCACCGTGAGCGGCTTGATCGCCACCGTGCTGCTCACCTCGTGCAGCGCCGACTTCCAGGTCAGCTTGCCGAACGAGTACTGCTCGAGCGGCGCACCGGCGTTCTCGATCGTCACCTGGTACGACGTACTCCGGCCGGGCAGCGTGATCAGGACCCGCGGCGACACGGTCACCTTGAATCCCTTCAGACCCTCGACCTTGGGGACGTAGAGCTCGGGCAACCGGCTGACGTTCGTCACGGTCCGGGTCACGGTCTGCTTGCCGGCCAGGTCGCCGATCGCGATCGTCGGGTAGTTCAGGTCGCTCGGGTCGATCTTGCCGCCCGCGCACAGCTCGTGCGTGCTCGGCACCTGGCCGGAACCGCAGACGAACTTGGCCCAGTCGTCGTACGACGAGTCGTAGACCAGGCCGGGATCCATCGCGAGCTTCGGCCGGGTCTCACCGGCGCCGTAGCCGAACGGGGTCGCGGCCGAGCCGGAGTCGTTCAGGATCGGCTGGCCACTGGTGTCCTTGTCGGTGGCCGTGGTCAGGATCGCGGACTTGATCGCCATCGGGGACCAGGTCGGGTGCTTGCTCTTCAGGACGGCCGCGATACCGGCGATGTGCGGCGTGGACATCGACGTACCGCTCATGAACGCGTACTCGCCACCGGCCGCGCTGAACGCGGTCGTCGCGGCCAGGACATTGGTGCCCGGCGCCATGATGTCCGGCTTCAGCAGGTCGCCGTTGCCGGCCGGGGACGGGCCGCGGCTGGAGGAGGCGGCGACCTTCGGTGCGGTGACGCGGACCGGCGTACCGGCTCCGATGGTTGCGGTCGGGTTCGCCGTACCGACGTAGGCCTTGACCTCGGGCGCGACCTTGTCGTCCAGGTGCACGGTCGGGACCGAGTGCAGGTCCGCGTCCAGGGTGCCCGGGGTGATGTTGAGCAGGATCATGCCGATGCCGCCGGCGGCTTTGACCTGGCGACTCTTGTCGACGCGGTCGCTGACGCCACGGTCGCAGACCACGATCTTGCCGGTCACCTTGGCCGGGTCGAGCGTGCCGGGCTGGCAGCGCGCGAGGGTGGCCGGATCGGCGCCCGCGAGTCCGGCATCCTTCGCCAGGACGACCGGTGCGGACGGAACGCCGGCGCCGATCCCCGCACCCGTGTAGGTCTTGCCGTTGCCGAGCGTCAGCGTGGTCTGGATGTCGCGGTCATGGGTGCCGTTGGCAACGGTCGTCACCCAGGGGTAGGTCTTGCCGACCGTTGCCTCGCCCGGACCGGTGTTGCCCGAGCTGGTGGCGACGAACACGCCTGCCTTCGCTGCCCGCAGGAACGCCAGGCCGGTCGCGTTCACGTACGTCGAGCCCGAGCCGGAGATCGAATAGTTGATCACATCCACGCCGTCCGCGACCGCGGCATCGATGGCTGCGACGATGTCGGCGTCGGTACCGCTACCGCCGCCGGTCGCGTCGACCGCCCACAGCGCCTTGTAGATCGCGAGTCGCGCGTGCGGAGCCATACCGGAGCCCTTGCCGTAGTCCCGGCCCAGGACGGTCATGTCGACGCCGTAGTTACCGGCCGCCGTACTCGCGGTGTGGGTGCCGTGACCGCCGTAGTCGCGCGGCGACTTGAACTCCGCCTCGATCGGGCGGCTGCCGATGCCCTTGTCGAAGTACCGGGCGCCGATCACCTTGTTGTTGCAGGTGACGGGCGCCTCCTCACCGGCCTGACAGGTGCCCTTCCACTTCTTCGCGACCAGCGCGTCGGACTGCTTGGTCGTCTTCATCGGCGCGAAACTGGCCCGCTCCGGGACGAAGCCGGAGTCGATCTCGCCGATGATCACGCCGTCGCCGGCCTTGTCGACGCCACCCGCCTGCTGCCACGCACCGCCCTTGCCGGACAGGCCGAGGAATCTCGGGGTGTCGACGGTGTCCTGGTGCTGCATCTCGCTGGGCTCGACGCTCTTCACGCCGGACGACTTGGCCAGCTTGACTGCTTCGTCGTACGACATCTCGGCGGAGAAACCGGCGTACGTGTAGCTGTAGTCGTAGAGCTTCTTGACGTCCGGCGCGTTCCGGAGGAGGTCATCGCGCTCACCGGCCAGGTGATCCACGTAGCTGACGACCTGGGTCGCGGTCTTGACGAGCTTGCCGCCCGGCAGGACGCGGGTGGCGGCGAGGCCGGCGATGTCGCCGTCGTACTCGGCCACCGGCGAGTCGTCGAGCTGGACGATATACGCGCCGGTGTCGGAGCGCTTGACCGTCGGGTCCGCGGTCGGTGTCTCGCTGGCGCCGGCGGCGCTCACGATCATTGGTACGGCGATTGTCGCGGCGACCATCGCGGTGGCGACGAGAAGTGGAGTACGGCGGGTCACTGAGTTCCTCCAGGGCTGGGACGGAGCGATGGTGGAGCTTTGGGCTCGCTGTCGTTCGAACGTGACCTAGGTGATGGGTGTCACGAGGGCCTGAGTATGCCGTCGGACCTCGTCGATGTCACGCTCAGCTCGCCGGATGTGTGCCGAGAGCAAGGGATAACCCGATGGCCGACGTGACCGAGTCGATCGCCGTGGAGGCGTCCGCCGGGGAGTTGTACGCGCTGGTCAGCGACCTCCCCCGGATGAGCGAATGGAGTCCCGAGTGCACCCGGGTGAGCTGGTCGGCCGGCACGAGACCGGTGGTGGGCGCGCGGTTCGTGGGGCACAACCGGGTCGGCGCCGTACGGTGGTTCACGTTCGGCCGGGTGGTGGCCGCCGATCCCGGGCGGAGGTTCGAGTTCGACATCACCTTCGGGCCGATCCCGATCTCGCTGTGGACCTACGACTTCACCCCGACCGCTGAGGGTTGCGCGGTGACCGAGTCTTGGACGGACCGGCGGCCGCGTGTGCTGCGGGCGCTGTTCCGTCCCATCTTCGGCAATCGGGTACCCCGCAACGTCGAAGGCATCCACACCACCCTGCGAGAGCTGAAGTCAGCGGCTGAGCGCTAGTTGGTGCACTCCAGCGTGATCAGGGTCAGGGTGATGAGCAGGCCGGCGACACCGATCCGTCCGCCGATGCCTGGCATGGGTACCTTCATGGACGCCGGCAGCGAGGCGCCGAACACGCTGCCGAAGAGGCCGAACGGCGTGGTTTCACCGGCCCCGGACTCGATGACCGATGCGGCCGTGAAAGCGATCGAAAAGACCGTCATACCGACGCAGAACAAGGGGTTCACGACCGCACCGAGAGTGCAGGCCAGACCGCCGACGCCGACGATCAGATTCAGCACGTCCCACTTGTTGAGTTTCGGGCAGCTGTCCAACGCCCCGCCGGTGCCGTCCAGCAGCACGGCGGTGGTCGCACCGCTCGTCGGGTCAACCACCCACAGGGCACCGCCGGTGCCGGCTGCGGGCACCAGCACCAGCTTGTCCTGATAGGCACCCAGCACGGTGCTCCAGGCCGACTTGCCTGCGGCCGGAACTGTGGCCAGGAACGCAGCGGTCTTGTCCGCGTCGCCGGTCAGGATCGGAGTCAGCTTCTGACCGCTCACGCGGTTGAACGCGGAGTCGTCGAAGGTCGCCGCCTCCGCCACGCTCGCGCCGACGGATGCTTGTACGGCGGCCTGAAACGCCTTGGCGGGGTCAGGTCCCAGTGCGACCACCTGGTTCAGGTCCGGCGGCAGGTCCAGGTGCCGCGACATCGGACCGTCGGGGACCTGTCGCTCGCTCAGGATCGCGACCCGGAAAGTCGGAACCGCCCCGGCCACCACCGGCACCGGGCTGAACACCGAGGAGAACAGGCCCGGCACCCGTCGTACCGTGTTGCCTGTTTTCTTCACGATGTCTTCAGCGGATGCGGTTTTCCAGATCGGGCGCAGCGGTTCGATCGAGAGGTACGACGAGAGCACGTCGTCGAGCATCGCGGCCTGGGTCGTGATGCCTGGTTCGAAGGCGATCGTGGTCACGCCGTACATCGCGGCACGTGTGTCGGCGGCGGCTGTCGCATCATCCAGAGCACCGATCGGAGTGCCGTTGTCCTTCAGCGGCAGGCCGGCCAGGCGACGGCGAACGGTCTGCCCGTTGACCTCGAACGTCACATACAGACCGATGAACGACGGTGCCGTCCCGGGCTTCGCGGGTACTTGATAGCTGGCTTGGCCCTTCGGCGTCGCGCGCCCGGTCAGAGTGACGGTGACCGTCCGCGCTGCCGCGCCCTTCGCCGGTGCGACGTAGCTCAGCCGGTAGTTGACTGCTGCGCGCTTGGCGGCGAGCGGCGCGATCACAGCGGCGAGCTTCGTCGCGACGTCCTTGGCAGTGGGATCGAGGCGGGTGCCGTGCGAGAGCGACAGGATCGTCGAGGTCGCCTTCTCGTCCGGCGTACCGATCGGCAGGCAGATCACCGGCACGCCGGATGCCGCGAGACGGCGCTGCAGGAGTGGGATGTCCTGCGGGTCCTCGAGCGCACTGACGTTGTCGCTGATCAGAACGATCGCGGTGAGGCCCTGGTCGAGCGCCCAACCGCCGACCGTTGCCCACACGCTCGAGTCGCTGTTCACGTCGCGCAGTGCAGCGAGGAGCTCGGCGTTCGGCGCCTGCCAAGCGTCCTTCTCCGGTGTCTGCCCGAGACCCACCACCTGTACGTCGAACGGGGTCTTCGTCGCAGCGGACTGCAGTGTCGTGGTCAATGACTGCTCGAACGTCGTCTTGGCCTGGGGTGACGGCCAGACCTCAGCGACGCTTCCCGACGTGTCGTAGGCGATCAGGACCCGCGGGCGGGTGGTGTCCTGGGCGTTGGATCGGATGCTCACGGACGACGGTTTGCCGGCGCTGTCGGTCACCACGAACGCGCTCGCGTCCAGGCCGTCCACCGAACGGCCGTCCTTGTCCCGCACGCTCACGTCGAGCGTCACCTCGGGGAACGCCGACGCGTTCGCCTCAACCTTCACAGTGGCCGCGGACGCGATCGCCTTGGTCCGCTCGTCGGCCGAGACGGTCTTGATCGGGCCGTACGGTCCGTCGAGCTGGTCGGCGGTCTTTCCGGGGCGGTAGACCTCGCCCTGTACGGACACGATCGGGCCGGCCAGGTCAGGCGGAGCCTTGTCGGGCTCGTCGGTCTGGACCCGCAGCACCGGCATCCGAACCGGGAGATCGGCCGCCGACTTGGTCTGCAGCGCGGCCTGCGGTCCGGCCGCGGGAATGAACGACAACACCAGCTGGCGCCCGACGACGACGTCGGTGGTCCACTCGCCCTGCACCAGATCGATGAGCTGACCACGCGGGGTCTGACTGCCCAGGCCGGGGTTGGCGAGCGCGGACACCGTGACGCTGATTTTGGGCAGCGGCGCGGCGGGATCGGCGTCGGCGAGCGCAGGTGGCGGGGTGCCGGTCGGATCGAGGTCGCCGAGGGCGAAGGCGTACTTCTGCTCTTTGTCTGTGAAGGTGACGACCGGGATCCGGTCCGGTAGGAGGTCGGGGCGAGGCGTCAGTTGCCTGACCGAGGCGGGCAGCGCGGCGGTGATCGCGGGCACCTGATCCGGGGCCTCGGGCGGGAACGGTGGTGGGCTCGTCGGGACCCTTGCGCCGGTTGGCGCCAGTACGCCCGCCGCTTTGTCGATGCGTTTCTGGTCGGGAGCGAACGGGACGAGGCGATCGCGGTACAGCGTGGGCAGGTCCAACGCGGCTGGGCGGTCGGCGATCTTGACGCTGGCCTGGAAACCCGCCTTGGTGAGCAGACTCTGCAGGAGGTCGGCCCGCTCCCGTAACGTCCCCTGTCCACCGCGGAGGGTCGCGGCAGTCCCCCAGCGCCGCGCGACCGCGGGGTCCTCGGAATTGGACCAGGGCGGTACGACCGCGATGTGCTCGCGGACGAAGGCGGCGATCCGGGACGCGTCTTTCGTCGCGACGACGTCATCGGCCCGGCGGGCGAGGTGGTCGGGTGATTCCCGTACGGCGTCCCTTAGCAGCTTGAGAGCTTCCTCGATGGGCTGTTGGGCAGCTGCGTCGCCCTTCGCGTCGGGACGGCAGCCCTCGACCATGGTGAGCAGCGCCAGCGCACTCGTCGCGCCCAGGAACGTACGGCGGCTCAGTCGCGCGCTCCCGGTAGTGGTCGCAGCGTCGGTCGCCGTGCCGGTGTTGCTACCCACGTCGTTGCCCTCCGTGATCGATCGGTTCGCGAACGAGCCTAAGGTCGGGGGCGGCCGACGTTCGGGCAGAGTCGCGGCCGTTCGGGCGGACCTGAGGGCAAGCGTCTGCAGTACCGGCCCGATGCTTGGTTGGGCGCTTGGTTGGGCGCTTGGCTGGGTGCTCGGCTGGGTGCTCGGTTTGGTGCTGGGTGCGGCTTGTTGGTAATCTGGTTCTTCGCGCGACGGCGGGTGATGTATTGCCGTGCGCCGCGACACTTTCCTGTATTGACCGCATACTCCTGATCGAGGCTCTGCTCACGTGGCGAACATCAAGTCCCAGATCAAGCGCAACCGCCAGAACGAGGCTGCGCGACTTCGCAACAAGTCGGTGAAGTCGACCCTCAAGACGGCAGTTCGCCGCTTCCGCGAGGCTGCCGAGGGCGGCGACTCCGCGAAGGCCCAGGAGCACGCCCGCACCGCCGGCCGTCTGCTCGACAAGGCCGTCAGCAAGGGCGTCATCCACGCCAACCAGGCCGCGAACCGCAAGTCGGCCATCTTCAAGAAGGCCGCTTCGCTCTGAAGCAGCCCGCCAACGATCGGCCCGTCTCCGACCGGCCGATCGTTTTTGCGTTCCCGATTTCTGGGTAGTCAGCGGCGGCCGTGGGCCTGGCTGACGGTGAGGACCATCCGCTCCAGGGCGTAACCGGCATCGCCTGAGGCGCCCTTCACGTCGGCGTCGGCCTGCGCGACCGCCTTGATCGCCGTCGCCAGACCTCCCGGCGTCCAGCCGCGCACCTGCTGCTTCAACTGCTTGAGCTTCCACGGCGGTACGCCGACCTCACGGGCCAGATCCGCCTCCCGCATCCCGCCCGGCGCGCCCGCGAACTTCGCCAGCCCGCGCAGACCGCCCGCCATCGCACTCGTCACCAGCACCGGCGCGACTCCGCAGTCGAGCGCCCAGCGCAACTGCTCGAGCGCCGGCTCGGTCCGGCCCGCGATCGCGGCGTCCGCGACCGCGAAGCTCGTGACCTCGGCGCGACCGCCGAAGTACTGCCCGATCAGCTCGGCGGTGACCGCCTGCCCGTCGGAGTCCGACACCAATTGCGAACATGCTCCGGCCAGCGCCCGAAGGTCGTGCCCGACCGCATCCACCAGCGCCGACGCGGCCCGCTCGTCCACACTCCCGCCGTGCAGCCGGATCTCACCCGCCACGAACTGCGGCAACTCCCACGCCTTCGGGGCAGTCGCCACGACTTCGTTGACCGATGCCTTCCGCAACTTGTCGAGGACGCCCTTGCCCTTCTGACCACCCGAGTGCACGAGCACGACGAGTACGTCGTCGGCCGGGGAGCCGGCGTACCCGATCAGGTTCGGCGCCATGTCGCTCGGGAGGTTCTCGAGGCCGCGCAGCACCAGCACGCGCTCGCTGGCGAACAGCGACGGCCCGGTCAGCTCGGCGAACACCCCGACGTCCAGCGTGGACGCCTCGACCTCGGTCACCTCGACCTCGGCGCTCGCCTTCGACACGGCCTTGATCGCCGACCGCACGGCCCGATCCGCCAGAAACGCCTCGGCACCGGTCACCAGCAACACGTCGCCCAACTTCGGCGCAGAACCCCTACGAGCAGCCACCCCGCCAGCATCCCACGCCGCACAGACAACCCGAGCACGGGCAATCCGGCGACCCACGACTTGGCCCGACTTGGCCGCCTTGGCACGGCTTGGCACGGCAACAGGTTGCCGCTCCCGCGGCTCCGACTCGGCCGTCTCCGCGGCTACACCTTGGCTGCTTCGGCACGCAGGCCGCGGTCCACAAACTCGACCATCCAGTCGAAGCTGACCTCGGGATCGGCGTTCCACTGGAACCCGTTGCTCGCCGACAACGACGCGAAGCCGTGGATCATGCAGCGCATACTCCGGATGGCGTGATCGCGCTCCGCATCGGTGACGCCGTACCCGCGCAGCACCGCACCGATCGACTCCAGTATCCGGGCACTCGCGATGAACATCGGATCGTCCGCACCGGCGAACTCGGCGCCGACGGTCGACAGGTAGCGACCCGGATGACTCTGCACATACGACCGCACCGCAGCGAACAGCGCGTGCACCGCATCACGCCCGGTCTTCGCCTGCAGGGCGTCCCGGATCCAGTCGCCGAGCTCGGTCATCGCGATGGTGGCGATCCGGTGCTGCAGGTCGGCGAGGTTCTCCACGTGCTTGTACAGCGAAGGCGGACGGACGCCGAGCCGCTGGGCCAGCACCCCCATCGTCAGCTCGTGGTATCCGATCTCGTCCACAAGAGTCGCCGCGGCGACCACCACGTCGTCGGTACGTAGTCCGGCTCTAGGCATGCACATGCTCCGCGAGGAACGGCAGCAGCGCGGCCGCCACCTGATCCGGGTACTGCGCGTGCGGGTAGTGGCCGGCGCCCGCGATCATCACGTACCGGGCGACACCCTCCGGCATCGCTGCCACGATCGCCTCGGCTTCAGCCTTGCTGTCGGGCCAGTCCGGCTCAAGCGTCCCCATCATGATCAGCGCGGGTCGATGTACGTTCCCGAGCTGGGCCTCCGCGTCCTTGGGCTGCGCCTGGCCCATTTTCCGGCCGGCCACCATGGCCCCGGCACGCAGATTGACCAGCAGGTCGGCCAGGTCGGCGTCGTAGTCGGCGGGCTTGGTCCCCGGGTAGGCATGATCGAGGTAGCGCGTCCACGCGGTGAAGCTGCCGGTCAGCACCATGCGCAGCAGCAACAGCATGCCCTTGCGGTACCTCGAGTTGCGCAGCATCGCGACGAGGTTCGCCTTCGGGACGCGGGTGAACGGCCCGATCTCCACGATCGCCGTGACCAACTCAGGCGCCGTCGCCGCCATGATCGTGGCCGATCCACCGGAGAACGAGGTGCCCACCACGGCAGCCGGGCCGCCGAGCTGCCGGATCACCGCGAGCAGGTCGTTCGCGACGTCCGTCCGTGTGTAGCTGGAGAAGCCGGTGGACGACTCGCCATGACCACGCAGATCGACGTTCGCCACGCGGTAGCCGGCCGCCACCAGCTTCGGCACCAGGAACCGGTACGACGAGCGCGTGGTGGCCATGCCGTGAGCGAGCAGAACCAGCGGCCCGTCACCCGTGATCTCGTAGGCGATACGACCGCCGTCGACCTCGACGAACTCCGTCATCATGACCTCCCGCTCTCCTGAGCCACTGCCATCCTGGGCTTCACACCGAAGCTTGATGGCTACGCTAATTAGCTTTCAAGTTACGAGGATTAGCGATCGCTGTCAAGCGGGTAATCCGGTGGAGTGTGTGCGCTGAACCGTGAGGATGGCGGCATGACTCACCGTCGTACCGGCGTCGCGGCCGTGGACGCGCTTATCGTCGTCGATCTACAAACCGCATTCGTCTCGGGTGAGAACGCCGTACCCGGCGCGGCTGGCCTCCTGGATCGCACGACCGAGCTCCTCGACCGGGCGCGGGCGGCCGGAGCTCTCGTCGTACACCTCCAGAACGACGGTCCACCCGGCGCTGCCGACGAACCGAACACACCCGGCTGGAAGCTCTACCTGCCGGTGGCTGCCAGCCCCCGCGAACACATCGTCCGCAAACCTCGCGACGACGGCTTCGACGCCACCCGACTCGGCCAACTCTTGACCGCCGACGGCGTACGCTCGCTCGCAATCTGCGGCGTCATGTCCGAGATGTGCGTCCAAGCCACCGCCCGTACGGCGCTCGCCCGCGGCTACCGCGTCGTCCTCCCCCACGACGCCCACGGCACCTACGACATCCCAGCCGTCCCCGGAGTCAGCGAGGCGATCCCAGCCCACGTCGTCTCCCGGGTAGCCGCCTGGGCTCTCGGCGACGAACCCGAAAGCACAGTAGAAGCCACCACCGTCACCTTCACCACCCCCAAAGCACGGTAGAGCCCGCCGCCACCTCCACCACCGCGAACGCTCGGTAGAGACCTCTGCCGTCACCTTCACGACTCTCGCGCCGGAAGCACCTGTGACACAGTGCCGCCGGGTCAGGTCTTCGGACTGTGGCAGGCGCGCGGTTGTCTCAGCGTCCGGATGAGAGTTGGCCGGATGAGGGTTGGGTGGTGAGGGACAGGTGGTTGTTGGGGTTGGTCACGGCTAGAGGGCCGCTGGTGTTGGTGGTGGCGGTTCGGATCGCGTCGTGGGACAGGAGATCGAGCGTTCTCGGCGCGGGGTGACCGTAGTCGTTGTCGCGGCCGGCGGAGATCAGGGCCAGTCGCGCGTGGGTGGCCGCGATGAAGGTGGGGTCTTGCTGCGCCGAGCCGTGGTGAGGGACCTTGAGCACATCGGCGCGAAGATCAGCACCGGCGGCGAGGACAGCTCGTTGGGACTCGGGTTCGAGGTCGCCGGTCAGGAGGATCCGCAGGCCGGAGAGCTCGACCATCATCGCGATGCTCGCGTTGTTCTCCGGTGAGCCTTCGTCGGTCGAGGTTGCTGATGAAGTGCCGGGTGGTGGAAGTGCCGGCACGCGAGCGGGCCAGAGCGTGGTCCAACTGATCTCACCGACCACCCGCTTCTCCTGATAGGCAACAGTGCGCAGGCCGACCCCGTGCTGCGCGGCCAGGTCGACAACACGCTTGTACTCGGCGCGCGGCGAGAAGTACGGCGTCACCTCGATCTCGTCGACCCGCCGATTGTTGAGCACACCGGCCAATCCACCCACGTGGTCCGCGTGGAAGTGACTGAGCACCACAACCGGGATGTACTCGATGCCGAGATCACGCAGGCACCGATCCATCGCCGCCGGATCCGGACCCGTGTCGACGACCACCGCCGTACGATCGCCCGCCCTCAACACCAGACCATCGCCTTGCCCGACATCGCACATCACGAACAGCCAGTCGTCCGGTGGCCAGCCCAAGGAGCCGACCGGCCGCAGTACGACGACCGCGAGCAGAACCACCGCGAGGATCATGGCGATCGGGCGAGACAGGATGCGGTGCAGCCCGAGAACCAACGCAATGCAGAGCAATGTCAGCACAGCAACGCCGGTCGCGGTAGCCGGCCAAGGGTTCGCCGCGCCGGGGAGATCCGCGCCTACGCGCGCAACCAGGATGATCCAGCGAGCCGGCCAGCCCGCGGCCCAACCCACAAGCTGAGCTACCTCTGTACTGACGAGCGCGACCCCGGCCGCAGCGAATCCGAGGATGGTCGCCGGACCGACAGCCGGGCCCGCCAGCAGGTTCGCGCCAACCGCGACCAGCGAGACCTGGCCTGACAGCCACGCGACGACCGGCGTACACGCGAGTTGCGCGGCGAGCGGACAGGAGATCGCCTCGGCCAACCACCCCGGCAACCACCTGGCCATCGCATCACGCCACCCGGGACCGAGCAGGACGATCCCAGCAGTCGCAAGAACGGACAGCGCGAACCCCGCTGATCGCGCGAGCGAGGTGTCGATCAGCAGCAACACGATGACCGCAACCGACAGACTCCGCACGGCACGCCGCCGCCCGCCACCACTTGTCATCGCAGCCAGCGCGATCAAACCCATCGCAGCCGCGCGGAGCACACTCGGCTGTGGTCTCGCGAGCACCACGAAGACAACGACTGTGAGTACGCCGATTGCGGTCAGACCGCGAGCTCGCACCCCGACGAGCCGCGCGAACGGCAGGATGAACGCCAACAACAGCGTGAGATTCGTGCCGGAAACCGCGGATAGATGCGTCAGGCCGGTCGTGCGAAAGTCCTCGTTCAGGTCGGCAGACAGGCCGGACTCGTCTCCCATCACCAGGGCCGGCACCAGACCACGTACGTCGTCAGGTTGACCGGCAACCGACTCGCGCAGACCGGCGCGAACCTTCTCGGCCGCACGCAACCACCAAGCCGGCTCATCCACGATCCGTGGCGGTGAACGGATCGACAGCATCGCAGCGACATCCGAGCCCGCCTCGACTGGTTGAAGCCGACCATTGGCATCGACATGCTGGCCGAAGCGGACGGTCTGCCATTGCGCGGTGCCAATCACGAGCACCGACGTGTGAACTCGCGTCGTACTCCCCCGGGATCTCACCTCCTCGATCGTTGCCTTCATCACCACGTACGGCGGTCGACGGCTAGCTGTGCTCTGACGTAAAGACGGGTCCGCGGTCACCTTCAACCGCACCGTGACGGTCGCGTTGTCCGCGGCCAAGTCGTGCACCGGGCCAGCCTGCAGGGTCTTCACCTGAACAGCCGCCGCCAATGCCATCCCAGCAACAACCACAAGCACACCAGCCACTGACCAGGTGATCCGCGTCCGGATGATCCAGGCCGGTGCGATCCGCATCCGTGCGATCCCTATCCGTGCGATCCCCATCCCCTTGGTCCGCATCCCCGTGGCCCGCATCCCCGTGGCCCGCATCCCCGTGGCCCGCATCCCCGTGGTCGGCATCCGTGGACAGACCGTCGTCACCACAGCCGTCAGCACCAGCGACACTGCCGCCACGACGAAACCCACCACCGGACGCTCTCCAACCAGCACAGCTGCCGCCAGCCACCCCACCCCAGCCGGCACCAACAACCGAACATCCAGCCCCTCCCCCCGACCAGGCAGTTCACCCACATCAGATGAAGTTGCCGGGTCTGATGGAGTCACCTGGAAAGAGGGGGTGGGGTCGGGCGACACCTCACCGGAGGATGTCGTGGTTGCAGACATCGGCTCGGGGATGGAGAGGGTCGCGTCGGACGACGCCGCCCCGGAGGACGCCGTGGCTGCAGACATCGGCTCGGGGGTGGAGGGGGTCGCGTCGGACGACGCCGCCCCGGAGGACGCCGTGGCTGCAGACGTCGGCTCGGGGGTGGAGGGGGTCGCGTCGGGCGACGCCGCCGCGGAGGACGTCGTGGTTGCAGACGTTGGCTCGGGGGTGGGGTTAGAGGCGGACATGGGGTTTTAGAGAGTCGAACTTTTTGGGGCCTACGCCGGGGACCTCCTGGAGTTGGTCGATGGTGGTGAAGGGGCCGTTCTGGGTGCGGTAGTCGAGAATTCTTTGGGCCAGGACTGGGCCGACGCCGGGGAGCGCGTCCAGTTGGGCGAGGGTTGCGGTGTTGAGGTTGACCGGTGCGCCGGAGGGCGCGGCGGGTGTGGATGTAGAGCTCGATCCGGGTGCGGTGGCCGGTGGGGGTGGGTTTGGTTGGCCGACCAGGATTTGTTCGCCGTCGGTGACTTGGCGGGCGAGGTTGAGCGGGGTGAGGTCGACGCCGGGTAGCGGGCCGCCGGCGAGGGCGAGGACGTCGGCGACGCGCGAGCCGACCGGAGCGCGAACCAGGCCGGGGCGGCGGACCTTACCGGCGACGTCGACGACAACCACGGCACCCGACTGGCCTGGGCCGCCGGAGGCCACGGCGCCTGGCGAGGTCGGGACACCTTGGGTCGTCTGGACGCCTGAGGTGGTTTGGACACCTGAGGTGTTCTGGGCGCCGGGAGCAGTCTGGGCGCCCAGTGTGGTCCCGGCGCCCGGCGTGGTCTGGGCGGTGCCGGCAGAGTTGTTGCCGGACGATTGGCCGCCGCTCGTCGGGGGTTGAGGTTGGTTGCCGGCGGACGGTTGGGCGACGGGTGCGCCGGTGGTTGCGGTGGATGGGCGGGCGTCGGGAAGGGTCTCCGGCCGGGCACGGAAGACGGACCACGCTGCCCAGGACAGGCCGATGAGCAGCACGACGGCCAGGACCACAACGTGTCGTGCGGACAGGGTCCAGCGGGCGTCTCGTAGTCGCTCCGGCCGGACAGATTCGGGGATCCATCCACCTCGCACCTCCTCATCACGCTCCTCCAGGTGTTCGTCGGGTGCGTGCTCCGGTGGGCGGGCGCCAAGACGTGCCAGCGCACGCTCACGGGCGTCCGGACCGGACGCTGGAGCACGACGAAAGACCTTCACGCCAGAGAAAGTACGAGTCCGAGCCCCCCGCCCAACCCACAAATCCAAATCTGTGGACAACCGGGCTCTTGCGACTGAGATGTGGTCGGCGGACCGGCACCACTCACCAACCAGCTCGTTGAGCCCTCCGACCCGCTCAAACACATTCCCCCGCACTAGCGAACCGCTGGTTCATGAGTGGCACAGGTCCGCTTCGCTCACCCTCACCCGTGCAGTGCGAACCCCACGCCATCACAATCGCGCCGGGACGGAGGTCCCACGCCTGAACTCAATGGCATCGGCGAATTGTGATGGCCTGGCGATCCGCCCCCGGCGAGGCGCCGGGGCCGGGGCCGGGTGCGGCGACAGTGGCGGTCACAGCCGAGCGGTCCGGCGAGAGTGCCGGTCGCAGCCGAGCGGTCCGACGAGAGTGCCGGTCGCAGCCGAGCGGTCCGGCGACAGCGGCGGTCGCGGCCAGGCGGTTCGGCGAGGGTGGGGGCGCTGCCGCGCGGTGGCGCGGGGGTGACCGTCGCGGTTGGGCGGTGGCGCGGGGGTGACCGTCGCGGCTGGGCGGTGGCGCGTGCAGGTCGACAGGTGGTGTCACGGGATCCGGCCGTGAAAACGGCAGGTTCAGGCGGGCGGGACCGGCTGAGCGCCGGACACCTCCTAATGGGTGCACGCCGTCCGGCTGGGGGTTGGGGTGCGGGGAGGTGGATTAGCGGGGGGAGACGACTACTGCCAGGAGGCCGGGGCCTACGTGGGCTCCTATGACGGCGCCTACTTCTCGGAGGACTATTTCTTCGGCCTGCGGGAGGCGGTCGGCCAGGCCGTCTGCGAGAGTTTGGGCCTTTTCGAGGTTGGCCAGGTGGTGGACTGCTATTTGGACCGGGAGGTCGCCGGCTCGTTGGACAGCTATGTCGGCCAGGCGGGCGATGGCTCGGCTGGAGGTACGGACCTTCTCCAGCGGGACGATGCGGCCGCCGCTGATGGTGAGGAGGGGTTTGACGGCCAGGGCTGTGCCTAGGAGGGCTTGGGCGGCACCGATGCGTCCGCCGCGGCGGAGATACTCGAGGGTGTCGACGTAGAAGTAGGCCGACATCGACTTCATGCGCGCGCGGGCGGCGGCTTCTACGTCGGCCAGGTCAGCTCCCGCGGCTGCCGCTGCGGCTGCGGCGAGTACCGGGAAGCCGAGGCCCATCGCGAGCGAGCGTGAGTCGACCACGCGGACCGGGATCGGGGACTCCTTGGCCCCGATCATCGCGGCCTCGAACGTGCCGGACATGTCACCGGAGAGGTGGATCGATACGACCGCCTCGGCACCGGCTTTGGCGCACTCGACGTACGCGTCGGTGAACGTCTGCGGCGCCGGACGGCTGGTCGACACGGGTGTGAAGGTTTTCAGTGCCTCCGCGACCGCATCCGCCGACGTGGCGCCGTCGTCGTACGACGTCCCGCCGATGACGACCTGCAGTGGTACGACGGTCAAGGGGAACCGGAGCACCTCGTGCGTAGACAGACCGGCCGTGGAGTCGGTGACGACCTGCACGCGGGCTGACATGTGGCGAGGTTACCGGACGGTTAATGTCCGGGTGGAGTGCCAGACTCCACGCATGAAGGAGTCAGTGGGCGAAGTAACTGAGTTGCAGGGGTTGCTGGATGCGGCGTACGGGCGTTCTACGCAGCATCTGCGGAACATCGTCACGGATCCGCGGCGGCTGGATGCTGACGAGTTGGTGCGGGTTCTGACCGGGATGTGCACGCTCAATCTGGCGACCGTGACGGCGAAGGGTGAGCCGCGGATCAGTGCGGTCGATGGGCACTTCCTGCATGCGCGGTGGGTGTTCACGACGGCCGGCTCGGCGGCGAAGGCGCGGCACTTGAAGGTCAGGCCGGCGGCGAGTCTCTCGTACGTCGATGGCGAGCGGATCGGGGTGTTCAGTCATGGGACCGTCGAGTTCCTGACAACGGATCATCCGGAGTTCCCGGAGATCGAGCAGCATCTCGTCGATCACTACGGAAGCTCTCCGTCGAGCTGGGCCGACGACATCGTGTACTGCCGCCTCCAACCAACCTGGATGGTCGGGTACGCGTTCGACAAGGCAGGGCTCCTGGACAAGTAAGCGAGGTGAAGGCCGACCCCGCCTTGGCCTTCACCTCGCTGTGCTGACTCCCCCTACGTCGTCCGGTTGCTGAACTCCCCTCGTAGGTCAGCGATCCGGACGCCCTCCCTGTGTCAGCGGTTGGACTTCCTTCCGATGCCGGCGGGCCGGCTCCCCCTGGTTGCCGGCCTGCCGCCTCCCCGTGCGGCTGGTGTGGGTCCTCGGCGAGCTACTCCCCGTGCCGGTCCAGTGCGGACCGTTCTGACCGCGAGCTCGTCGAGGTCCCGGGAGGCCCCAGCGGCCGACCCACCGGCGGGTGACCAGACCCACCGGTTTTCCCGTGTCAGCCGAGCCGTCGCACTCGTCCCCTGTGTCGTGTGCCTGGCCTGTTGCTGGGACCCCGCCCCGGGTGCGGTGCCCTGACGGCGCACGGCATCCGGTACAGGCAGGACAGATCCGCACTTCGCAGCACTCCGGAGCTCTCGACAGCCGTTCGGCGCCCCCACCGTCCGGCCGTCGGATGCCCTCCGCGTCGCCTTCTCCGAACTCGACGGCTCAGCGCTGATCCATGGCCTCTTCATGGTTCACCGCCTTTGTCTGCCGTACTGCCCGGTGTCGGTCTCTGCGTCGTGGAACCTGCCCTACGGCTGTAATTCTTCGCCGTACAGGTATGTCAGGACGAGGCAGAAGGACCGGCAGTTACCCGGCAGCTTCGGTCGATCGGCGTCAGGAAAGAGCGGCCAGTACGTCGTTCGCCAGCCGCTGCACCGATGCCGCGGGGTCGGGCTCGGGCCAGCCGTCGGCGACCGATGCGCTGGAGCACGACTCCTGCAGAACCGCCCACGCCGTCGGCAGCATCGGCGGGTCCATCGACCGCTGCCATGCCAGCAGTTGGCCACACAACGCGTCAGCCTCGGTCGACTTGCCGAGCGCATGCAGGACCGCCACGGCCTCGGGCAGCACCTCGAGCAGGTACACCACCCGGCCCTCGGCCAGGAGCCGGTTGACCGCGTCCCGGATGCACAGCCGGGCCTGCTCGGGATCACCTGCGTCGCGAGCCAGACGTGACCGGTAGAGCATCACCAGGTAGTCGAAGTACCCACGGTGTCCACGGATGTCAGCGTCCGCCTCGTCGAGCAGTGCGCGTGCCTCGTCGTACCGGCCGGCGTGATACTCGACCATGGCGAGCGAACCGGCCAGCTTGGTCCGCTCCGGATCGTCCGAGGCCTGACTGTCCCGAGCGAGCGACACCCATCGTCGCGCCCCGGACAGGTTGCCTAGCTCAAGCTCGACCCGGCTGAGCGCCATATACGCGATCTCATCTGCATAAACGCCCGGATTGACCAGTGCGGCCTCCCAAGCGAGCAGGAGCTCCTTTGCCTCTGGCAGGCGTCCCCAGCGCAGTAGAGCGAGCCCACAGATGGCCTGTACGGTCGCAGACCGCTGAGCGTCACCGTGTTTGCGCGCATCCTGCACCAGCGCCGGAATCTCGGCCAGGCTCTGAGTGTCGAGCAAATGCGAGCCGGACGACACCCAGCCGCCGCGAGCGACCAGACCGAGCTCTGTCTCGCCAGGGATGAGTGTGCGCGCCTCTCCGTAGTGTCGACGGGCTCCGCGGATGTCGCCGGTCAGACTGGACAGCCGGCCGGCGATCGCGCGCAGCATGCCGCCGACCTCCTTGTCCTCGACGTTGTCCGCACAAACCGTCGCCCAGCGGATCCCGCTCTCGGCCACGCTCGCCTGGTACTGCCACGCGATCCGGAACCCCAGCACGATCCGCGCAGCCACATCCCACTGCCCGAGCTCAGCAGCTCGCTCCAACGCCACCTCGAACAGCGCTGAGTTCGCATGAGCAGCCCGGTATCGGCGATCCCGGTCCGGCGACGACCACGCGCCCTCAAGCCCGGAGACATACGTCGAACACCACGCGACCGCCCGGTCCCGGAACTCGATCAGATCATCGCCCTGCGACGACAGACCGGCGTACGCGTGCTCACGGATCGTCTCCAGCAGCTTGTAGCGAGCGCCGTACAACTGCTCGAACTCGTGCACCGGCTGCAGCAGCGACTTGTCCACCAACTCGGCCAACAGCATCGGTACGTCGGCCGCCTCGATCGGTGCGCCCGTACACACGCCGACCACGGCCTCAAGCGTGAACGGCGACCCCAGCACGGACGCCCGGTACAGCAACTGCCGAGCCGGATCGGACAGCGCGTCGACACTCCACGCGATGGTGTCCGCCAGCGTCCGCTGATGAGGTGCACCAAACCGCCTCGGTCCGGACAGCAGCCGGAACCTGTCGTCCAGCGCGGCCAGTATGGTCTCGACCGACAGTGACCCGGCCCGTGCGGCCGCCAGCTCCAGTGCCAGCGGCAGTCCGTCCAGCCGGCGACACAACCGCGCGACGATCGGCGCAGTCTCCGCGGTCAGCAAGAAATCGGGCCGCACTCGCGCCACTCGCCGGCAGAACATCTCCACCGCCGGGCTGGCCTTGATCTCGTCGAAATCCTTGTCATTGGCCGGTACGCCGAGCACCTGCACCCGCCGGACCACCTCATCCGGCAGACCGAGCGGAATCCGCGACGTCACCAGCACACCAATGCCCGGGAAGCTGCGGACCATCCGATTCGCGACCGTGGCGACCCCATCGAGCACGTGCTCGGCGTTGTCCTCCACAATCACCAGGTCACCCGGCCGGCGCCCGGACAGTACGTCGTCCAAGTCCGACGTACCGGGCGCTGTCCCGAACGCGTCCAGAATGGCAGTCGGTACGGCGGCATCGCGCTGGACTGTGGTCAGGTCCACGACGACCACGGTCGTGTCGACACCGGAGAACCGGTCGGCCGCGGCCAATGCGAGCTCTGTCTTACCGACACCGCCCGGTCCGACCAGGGTGACCAGCCGGTTCTGCCCGAGCAGTCCCTCCAGCTCGAGCAGCTCCTCCTCGCGACCGACGAGGCCGTCCGGGATCGGCCGCGTGCCGCGCCAGCGCAGTCCGGTCGGAGCGGGATCGGCTACCGAAACAGTCGGTCGTGAGGCCGTCCGAGTCTGCGACGCTCCACGTCCGGCAGCCGCGAGGAACCGCTGCGTATCCGCGTCGCCCAGCTCAAGGCCGGAAGCGAGCAGTCGAACGGAGTCCTTCCGGGGACGTGCCACCCGGCCGGCCTCCAGCTCGCGGATCGTTCGCACACTGAGCCCGGCCGCTTCGGCCAGCTCCTCCTGCGAGAGCCCGGCCTGGACCCGCAGGTCGAGCAAGAGATCGGCGAAACTCCGCCCACCATCAGCCCGGCCACCCGCGTCCGACACAGCCCGTCACCCCTCTTGAGGCACCACGTTCCTGGAGGGTGTCTGGGGATCCTGCGCCGTAGCGAGCAGGTGCTCGGCGGAGTGCCTCGGTGTGCTGGAGGGGAGGGCTCGATGCGGATCCATCGTGCCCTTCCCTCCAGTGCGCCGAGGTGCCCGCCGAGTGCCGCGCAGTAGGCGCAGGATCCCCAGACACCCTCCGCACAACATAGCGTGACAGGCGGGTTCGTGCCGGACGTGCCCGGCGAGGGAGATGCGGGTTGGGTCACACTTAATTGTTGCCTCAGGCAATCAGAAAACGCGCTAAGCAGAGGCTTGAACCGGCAGGGATTCATTGTCGGCGGTATACAAGGAAAGCACGCCGTGCCACTCGTCGATGCGGGCATGAGTGACCGCCCGGCCGGAATCGGCATTCAGCAGGCTGCCGACACAAATAGCGCGGGTCGCACGGATGAGGAAGTCGGTGCCGAGCACCGCGCACTGGGCCCGAAGGGTGTCAAGCGCTGCCATGCACGCAATTCAAGCGGAGTCGTGTTTCGCAAACGTAACGCGCTCCGCAACATCACGATAAGTCACCGAAATCCCTCTTCGGCGGGTTACCCGGTAGTCCGTTAACCAGCCAGCCAGGAAAGCCGGACCTGCCGCCGGGGATTGTCGACGTTCGTGTCGACCAGGCAGATCGACTGCCACGTCCCGAGCATCAACTGCCCGCCGATCACCGGGACGGATGCGTACGGCGGAATCAGCGCAGGTACCACGTGGTCCCGGCCGTGTCCCGGCGTACCGTGCCGGTGCCGCCACCCGAAGTCGCGCGGCAGCAACTGCTCGAGCACCGCGAGCAGGTCGGTGTCGCTGCCGGCACCGGTCTCGAGGATGGCGATCCCCGCGGTCGCATGCGGCACGAACACGTGCAGCAGCCCGTCGCCGTGAGCCTGATGGGCCTCAGCGGCGACGAACTGCTCACACTGACTGGTGAGGTCGAAGACGACCTCGGCACTACCGGTGCTTACATCAATCAACTCAGAACGCATGCACCGCACTCTAGGCCGGGACGATGTTGACCAGCTTCGGCGCGCGGACGATGACCTTGCGGGTGCCGCGGCCGTCCAGCGCCTTCTGGACCGCCTCGGAGGCCAGGGCCAGCTGCTCCAGGTCGGCGTCGGTGATGTCCGGTGAGACCTCCAGCCGGTCCTTCACCTTGCCTGCGATCTGGACCACGCAGGTGACCGTGTCCTGGACCAGCAGCGCCGCGTCGACCTTCGGCCAGCCCGCCTTGGCGACGGTCGGCTCGTGGCCCAGCTCCTCCCACATCTCCTCGGCCGTGTACGGCGCGACCAGGCTCAGCAGGATCGCCACCGTCTCGACCGCCTCCCGGACGGCCGGGTCGGCCGGACCGGGACCGGAGTCGATCGCCTTCCGGGTCGCGTTCACCAGCTCCATGATCCGGGCGACCACGACGTTGAACCGCATCGAATCGATCAGCTCGGCCGCGTCCGCCACCGTGCGGTGCGTGACCTTGCGCAGCTCGATGTCACCGGTCGCCGGATCCACGCCCACCGGCGCCTCGACCGCTCCGGCCAGCCGCCACGCGCGCTGCAGGAACTTCAGCGACCCGCCGGGCGACATGTCGGCCCAGTCGATGTCGTCCGCGGGCGGACCGGCGAACACCATCGTCAGCCGGACCGCATCGACGCCGTACTCGTCCAGCTGGTCGCCCAGGTTCACACCGTTGCCCAGCGACTTGCTCATCGACTTGCCCTGGTTGATCACCTGGCCCTGGTTCAGCAGCCGCGTGAACGGCTCGACCGCCGTCAGCATCCCCATGTCGTGCAGTGCCTTGACGAAGAACCGCGCGTACAGCAGGTGCAGTACGGCGTGCTCCTTGCCGCCGACGTACTGGAACACCGGCATCCAGTTCTCCGCCGCGACCGGCTCGAACGGGCCTTCGGTGTAGTCCGGGGACAGGTAGCGCAGGAAGTACCAGGACGAGTCCACGAAGGTGTCCATGGTGTCGGTGTCGCGCTCGGCCTTGCCACCGCACTTCGGACAGTCGACCTCGACCCAGTCGCGGTCGGCGGCCAGCGGTGACACGCCCTTCGGTGCCAGATCGGCGCCGCGCAGGTCGGGCAGCTCCATCGGCAGCTGGTCGTCCGGGACCGGCACCTCACCACACGACGGGCAATGGATGATCGGGATCGGGCAACCCCAGTACCGCTGCCGGCTCAGCAGCCAGTCGCGCAGCCGGTAGTTGATCGTCCGCTCGCCCCGGCCGGTGCTGTCCAGCCACTCGATGATGCGGGACTTGGCCTCGTCGACGCCCAGCCCGTCCAGGCTGATCTCGTCGTTCGCACTGTTGATCGCCGGGCCTTCACCCGTGTACGCCTTGCCGTCGAAGTCCGGAGTCGGCTGCACGGTCCGCACGATCGGCAGCCCGAACTTCTCCGCGAACTCCCAGTCGCGCGAGTCCTGGCCGGGCACGGCCATGATCGCACCGGTGCCGTAGTCGGCCAGCACGTAGTCGGCGGCCCAGATCGGGATCCGCTGTCCGGTGACCGGGTTGATCGCGTACGAACCCAGGAACACACCGGTCTTCTCGCGCTCGGTGCTCTGCCGCTCGATCTCGGTGGTCGCCTTGACGGCAGCCAGGTACTCGTCGAAGGCGTCCTGCTGGTCCGGCGTCACCAGCTCCGCGGCCAGCTTCGCATCCGGCGCGACCACCATGAAGGTGGCACCGAACAGCGTGTCCGGGCGGGTGGTGAAGACCTTGATCGGCTCGTCGCGGCCCTCGACCTGGAAGTTCGCGAACGCGCCCTCGGACCGGCCGATCCAGTTTCGCTGCATCAGCAGGATCTCTTCCGGCCACTGCAGCTGGTCCATGTCGTCCAGCAGCCGCTGCGCGTAGTCCGTGGTCTTGAAGAACCATTGCGTCAGCTCACGCTTGGTGACCTCGTTCCCGCAGCGCTCACAGCGACCCTGGATGACCTGCTCGTTGGCCAGCACGGTCTGGTCGAACGGACACCAGTTGACGTACGACGCCTTGCGGTACGCCAGCCCGCGCTCGTAGAACCGCAGGAACAGCCACTGCGTCCAGCGGTAGTACTCCGGGTCGGACGTGTGCAGCCGCCGGGACCAGTCGAAGCTCATGGCGTAGCGCCGGATCGACTCCGCCTGCGTCTCGATGTTGGCGTAGGTGTAGGTCGCCGGGTGCTCGTTGCGCCTGATCGCGGCGTTCTCGGCCGGCAGTCCGAACGAATCCCAGCCGACCGGGTTCAGCACGTCGTACCCCTGCTGGAACCAGTAGCGGGCCTGCAGGTCGTGCAGCGCGAACACCTCGGCGTGACCCATGTGCAGGTCGCCGGAGGGGTAGGCGAACATCGTGAGCGCGTAGCGCCGCTCCGCCGAGCCGTCGTCCTTGGCCTTGAACGGGTCCAGCTTCTCCCACACCGGCCGCCACTTGGCCTGCATGGCGTTGAAGTCGTAGCCGCCCCTGTCGATGGGTCCATCTACTGGGTTGTCAGCCTCTACCTGCTCGCTCACGGTCCTACTCCATATTTCTTGTGTCTTGTTGAGCCTTAATGTGCCAGATGGCATCGAGACATAAAAAAGCCCCTCACACAGGAGGGGATGCCGTACTGACCGCGCCAGTACGGCTAACTAAGGAGCAGGCTCACTCGTCGCATACGTCCAGGATAGCACCGAAGGGGCAATCCGCTCGGGACGCCAGGGCAGAGCCCGCGTGGGAACCGCCCGGCCGGGGCCTCGCGTAGTTACCGTTCGAGACAAACCTACGATTCTTGGGGAGAACATCGCATGATGCACCTGGGCAAGACGACCGCGGCGGCCGCGCTGGTGATGACGGCGCTGGCGGCACCGACCGCGGTGGCCCTGCAGCAGCACTCTGCCGACACCAAGGCTGCTGGGGTCAAGCTCGTCGGCGACACCTGGGTCCGGACGGAGCTGTTCTTCGGTACCGACAAGCCGGGACCCGACGTGACGGACTACCAGTTCACGAAGTTCGTCGACTCGACCGTCACGCCGCGGTTCCCGGACGGTCTGACCGTGCTGGCCGGCAACGGGCAGTGGAAGGGCGAGAACGGCAAGGTCGTCAAGGAGCGCTCGAAGGTCATCATCATCCTGTACCCGGTGGCCGGTGCCGATCAGAGCAGCACGAAGATCGAAGAGATCCGCGACCTGTACGAGAAGAAGTTCCAGCAGGAGTCCGTGCTGCGGACCGACAGCACCGAGCAGGTCTCGTTCTAGACGAACTCAGTACCGCCGGTACGACGATGCTCGCCTGGTGTGCGCCCGTAGTGACGCCGGAACGCGGTGGAGAACGGGCGTACGTCGGAGTACCCGCAGGACCGGGCTACTTCGGTCACGGTGAGCGCGGGGTCGAGTAGCAGCTGTGCGGCGAGTTCCAGCCGCAGCCGGCGCAGGGTCGACATGATCGACGCCCCGGTCTGATGCTGGAACAGCCGCTCCGCATGGCGCTCCGACAGGTGTGCCACTGCCGCGACGTCCCGGACGGTGATCGGCCGGGACAGGTTGTCGCGCAGGTGCCGCAGCATCGCCTCGACCACCAGCGGAACCCGATCCCGCCGCACCGGCTCCACGTCGAGATCCTCGTCCAACGCAAACGCCCGAGCCGTCTCAATCACCAGAGTCGAACCCAGCGCCGCCAAAACTTTGCCGTAACCACCAACGGGCGCAGCCGCCTCAGCGGCAAGCGCTTTAACAAGCGCCGGAAGTGAACCGACCCGGTCGGACACCACCGGCCCGTTCGGCCGGGTAAGCCCGGACCACCAACCGGGAAGGTCAGGAACGGCCGAAGGCCGCAGGCCGGATTCAGACGCGGCCGGAGGCCGCCGACCGCTTGTGGCGGAGTCGGTGGGGCTGGGGGTGGTGGGTCGGAAGGTGAAGCCCCAGAAGGCTATTCCTAACGGGGCGGCTTGGCTGGACTCTATTTCGTGGACGTCGCCGGGGCGGGCCAGGAAGACGGTGCCTGGGTGGACGTCGTACTGCGTTGATCCGTTGTTGAAACGGCCTTCGCCGGAGTACGCCAGGCACACCTCGTGGAACGAGTGGCTGTGCCAGTAGTTGCGCCAGTACTCCGGCCGGTAGTGGCCCCAGCTGAGGAAGTCCGCGCGGAAGCCGTCGACCTCGCAGGACTCCAGCAGCCCCGCGAGGTCGACGAAACGGTCCGCCGCAGCGACGGAAGCCAGGCTCAAACAGCACTCCTACCCGTGGGGTCGACTCCTCGCAGCATCATGCCCTGACCGAGTGAGTGGTCGTGGGTCTTGACCGTGGGCGGGTCCGCCGGGTCGCGGTACTGGATCAGCCAGGTGGTCCGCGGCTCCTCGCTCACGTTCACACCGGAGCCGTGCACGGTCAGATAGGTGAAGAAGAGCACGTCCCCCGCCTCGGCCGGCTGTGGCGTCGCCGACTCGAACGGCGGGTCGATCAAGTGGTACGACCCCTCGGCCTCGTGCTCCCGCGGCCCGGATTTGTGACTGCCCGGGATGACCCGAACGCAGCCCTTCTCCACGGGCGCGTCGTCGAAGTGGAAGATCGCCGCCCCGACGCGGTGATAGGTGTGCGGGAAGAACGGGTAGTCCTGGTGCAGCGGGAACGGCGAACCGTTCTCCGGCGGCTTCACGAACAGCTTGGTGTGATGCAGCTGGACGTTCTCCACCCCCATCACCGCAGCGGCCACGTCGGTGAACCGCGGGTCCACCAGCAGCTTGGCGAACTCGGCGTCGTAGAACTGCGCATCGTGCAGGTGCTGCAACCGCGTCGCGCCGTCGGACAGCCCCATCGCGGACTGCCAGGTCGGGTCGTCGTGGCGGTTCAGCTGCGCCAGCAGGTCGTGGCTGCGCTGCCGGTAGTAGGCCGCCTCCTCCTTGCTGAGCAGGCCTTTCACCAGCACGAAGCCGTCGTCGGCGTACTGCTGTGCCGCCGTCGACAGATCGGGCTTGTCTGAGGTGACAGTCATCTCGAAGTTCCTCCTGATCGGGTACTTCGAGACTACGAACGCCGGCGCCCGGACGGCAGGACCGGACCGGACGCCGATGTTCGTCAAACGGACACGTCTACAGTCCCAGCTGGCCCAGCCGCACGCTGATCCGCGGATCGGTGGACACCACCGGAGCGCTCGAACGGACCCAAGGGTCTCCACCGAAGTACGTCTTGAAGATGTTCTCCGCGGTCCGGGTCGCGAGCGCCTGCGAGGTCAGTGTCGGGTTCGGGCCGCCCAGCCCGTTGGACAGCGCGGAGTTGTCGCCGATGTACAAGCCCTTCACGGCACGCGTCTCGCCGCTCGGGTCGACGACGGAGTTGCGCTCCGAAGACCCCATCCGCATCGACGACTGCACGTGCAGGATCAGCGGCGCCCAGTCGATCCGGTACACCTTCTTGGCACCCGCGCCACGCAGTAGCTCGGCCGCCTTCCGCGCCATGAACTCGCGGTTTCGCAGCGTCCGCGGGGTCCGTTGCCGCTGCTTGAAGGTGACCTTCGGGATCGGCCCGTTCTCGTCGGCCGGCAGCGCCGACAGCGTGACCCGGTTCTGCGCCTCGACGTCGTCGTCGGTGATGACCAGCACGCTCAGCAGGTGGTCGATCCCGTGCGAGAGGACCTCCTTCAGCTCTGGCCCCATCACCCGTCCGGCCGGACCGTCCCACGGCCCGGTCATCCCCCGGCCGTTCTTGTACTGTCCGCGGATCCCGCTGTCCGACAGCGTTCCGGCGAAGGCGGCCAGCGCCGGCGGCAGGCCGACGTTCTCGAGACCGCCGTACGGCGGATAGTCGAGCCGTGCACTGGATCCGACGCCCTTCGGGTTGCCGGTGTAGTCGTCGAAGACGCCGAACACCCAGTCGAAGAAGTGGTCCGTGTAGCCGCGGCCGACCCAGCCGTTCGGGTTGGGCAGTCCGCTGTTCATCCAGAGTCGCGGGTTCTCGGTGCAGCCGCCCGACATCACCACGACGCGAGCGTCCTCACGGTGCTCGACACCGCCCTGTCGCCAGGTCACACCGGTCGCGGTCAGCACGCCGTGCTTCTGCTCCGAGTGCACCCGCGTCACGAACGCATCCGCGATCAGCTCGACGGGTTTGCCACCCTTGGCCCACACCTCCGCGGTCAACGCCATCGGCACGTAGCTGTTGTCCGTCGACCGCTTCGCGAATTGGTTGCGCGGGGCCCCCTTCGGCCGCATGCAGCCCTGAAAGCAGTACCCACAGAACGTGCAGCCGGTCGCCTTCGGATACACCAGCAAGTCCGACGAGGAGGTCTTGCCGGCGGTCCCGCCCGGTTGCAGAATCGCGTTCTCCTGCGGTCGGTAGGCCGGGTGATGCGTCGTCTTCGTGGTCTGCACCGGCAATCCGAGTGTCTCCGCGCCGCGGAAGAACGTCTGCTCCTTGTGCCCCATCCCGGCCGTCATCACGGGCATGGTCGCCTCGACCCACTCGAAGTACGGCACCATCTCGCTGTACGTGAACGGGAAGCGGTGGTTGACGTCGTACCCGTTCTTGTCGGCGCCGTCGTACCCCTCGAAGACGCCCGGGTACGCGCGGGGGTAGTTGCCGTAGAAGTGTTGCGTCGTCCCGCCGACCCCGGACAGCTGCCAGACGAACGAGTTCTGCGGCCACTCGCGGTACCAGGCCGGCTTGGACCGGTCCGACGGTCCCCAGCGCAGGTAGCCGGTGAGCGGGTTGTTCGCGTCGTCCTCGAACGTCGTCCACTCCTCGCGCGGCTTCGCGTGCCGCGGTCCGGCCTCGAGCAGCAGTACGTCGAGGCCCTGGGCGGCGAGCTCCTTCGCCACCACCGGCCCACCACCCCCGGCCCCGATCACGATGACATCGCGCATCAGTCGCTCACCTTCTGGCGTCCTTGGTAGTACCCGATGAAGTCGTCCCAGCCCTCGACCGGGCCGTGGGGCTGGTAGCCGGTGACGTTCCAGCCGACCGGGCGTTTGCGCAGCGTGCGGTTGACCTCGTCGTAGACGGCCGATTCGCCGTACGCCCCGAACGTCGCGAACTCGATCAGCGCGCCGCCGACGAACTTCAGCAGTCCGGACACCGACGCCTTCAAGGGCTCCGGGAAGTGCACGTCGAGCAGCTCGACCAGATCCGCGTCGGTCTGCTCGATCAACTCGAACGCCTGCGCCTTCTCGGCGTACGAGAGCCGCGCGAACGGCGACAGGTGCGGCCCGTTCACCGCGAGCGGATTGACCTGGGTGGCCATCAGGTTCAGCAGGCCGGCGATCGGGAACGACAAGGGCAGCGCCTCGTCGCTCTCCAGATACGCGGCCAGCGCGCGATCCAGCCGATGCAACTGCACCGGCAGTACGTCGAGACCCGGCAGCGAGATCCCCGAATCGGCGAGGCCGCTCACCAGGGCGGCCCCGACGGGCTGGGCGATCTCGTCCGGGAACGGGACGAAGTTGTCCAGCGAGTTGATGATGAAGTCGGTCGCGCCGGCCTCGATCGCACCCGGCGTCGGGCTCGGCGTGCCCTGGGTCCGCGAGTAGGGGTCACGGCCGGGCATCGCGAACACGGTCAGCCCGTTCATCGTGTCCCGCGCCAGCTCCGCGAGCACCGGCCGGATCAGCTCGACGGCCGGCGGCAGCAGCGGATTCGTGGCCGCGTCGGCGGGGGCCAGCAAGCCGCGCGCAAGGAGCCCACCTCCCCCGACCGCCGCGCCAAGGACGCCGACCCGGGCCAGAAACGCCCGTCTGGAAAGGTCTCTCCTGCCAACCATGCGACGCCCTCCGTTGTGGGACCAGTTGTCCTACTGGTCCCACAACGACTGGCGTCAGCGCGGGTTACTGGTCGGTCGGTTCTTCGACCGGTACGACGATCGGCCGCAGCCGGGCCCACAGGACGAACAGGGCCGCGAAGACGAGCATCGCGATGCCGCCCCACAGGTTGATGTTGATGCCGTCGGCCTTGTTCACCTCGTCCGGGTTGGCGACGATCCCGAGGATCGTCAGCACCGCACCGTAGATCGCGATCAGGACCGCGATCACCACCCGGATGTCGAACGCGCCGGCCTTCTTCTTCTGCCCGTTATCTTGTCCAGCCATGGTTCCAGCCTCCCTCAGGCGAAGACGATGTTCAGGACGATGACCAGGGCCAGCGAGATCCCGGCCAGCAGGGTCGGCTTGCGGTACCAGCCCCCGTCACCCGCCTGCGCGACCTCGGTCCGGTCCTCCTTCGGGGTCAGCGAGTACACCAGACCCTTGAGCTCCTCTTCGCGTTTCGGCGTCGTCATCAGACTGATGACCACGCTGAGCAGGATGTCGACGACGAACGCCGCACCGGCTCCGACGAAGCTCGCTCCCTGACCCGGCAGCGAGATGACGTCGTTCTCGGACAGTACGAAGATCACGACGGCGGTCGCCGTACCGCTGACCAGGCCGATCCAGCCGGCCGCCGCGGTCATCCGCTTCCAGAACATACCGAGGATGAACGTGGCGAACAGCGGCGCGTTGAAGAACGAGAACAGCTGCTGCAGGTAGTCCATCAGGTTGCTGTAGCCGGACGCGATCGCGGCCGTGCCGACCGCGATCAGGGTGCCGCCGACGGTCACCCAGCGCCCGACCCGCAGATAGAAGCCGTCCGGGCGGTCCTTGACGATGTAGCGCTCGATCAGGTCGTACGTCATGACCGTGTTGAACGAGCTCAGGTTCGCCGCCATACCGGCCATGAACGACGCCAGCAGGCCGGTGATGGCCAGGCCCAGCATGCCGTTGGGCAGCAGGTCCCGCATCAGCAGCAGCAGCGCGTCGTTGTAGTCCACCGAACCGCTGCCGGTGGCCTTCAGCTGCGCCAGCTCGGGCGCCACCACGGCCGCGATCATGCCGGGGATGATGACGATGAACGGGATGAACATCTTCGGGAACGAGCCGATGATCGGCGTCCGCCGGGCCGCCGACATGTTCTTGCTGGCCAGCGCCCGCTGGACCTCGGTGAAGTTCGTCGTCCAGTAGCCGAAGGAGAGCACGAAGCCGAGACCGAAGACCAGGCCGATCACGGACAGGACGTCGGAGTGGAAGCCGCTGAGCTGGTTGCCGGGCCACGCGTGCACCTGCTCCGAACCGCCGTTCGGAGCGGCCGTGACCTTGTCGACCAGACCCTGCCAGCCGCCGACCTTGTGCAGGCCGACGATCGTCAGCGGCAGCAGCGCCGCGACGATCACGAAGAACTGCAGCACCTCGTTGTAGATGGCCGCCGACAATCCACCCAGGGTGATGTAGCTGAGCACGATGATCGCCGCGATGATCGTCGACAGCCAGATCGGCCAGCCGAGCAGCACGTTCACGATCGTCGCCAGCAGGAACAGGTTCACACCCGCGATCAGGACCTGGGCCAGGGCGAAGCTGATCGCGTTCACCAGGTGCGCGGGCCGGCCAAACCGTCGCAGCATGAACTCGGGCACGCTGCGGACCTTGGAGCCGTAGTAGAACGGCATCATCACGACGCCGAGGAACAGCATCGCCGGGATCGCGCCGATCCAGAAGTAGTGCACTGTCGGCATGCCGTACTGCGCCCCGTTGGCGGACATGCCCATGATCTCGATCGCGCCCAGGTTCGCCGAGATGAACGCGAGGCCGGTCACCCAGGCCGGCAGCGACCGGCCGGACAGGAAGAAGTCGAGGCTGTTCGAGACCGCGCGTTTGGCCAGGTACCCGATGCCGAGCACGAAGACGAAGTACAGCGCGATGATGATGTAGTCGATCGCCGTGGCATCCAACCTGAGGATGGAGTCTTGCGGAAGCATCGGCCCTCCGGATCGTCGAATGTGACGCCTTGTGGTGTTACCGGTGAGGAACGTTACTCCTGCTTTCAACTACAGCAGCGACGACCCTCCACCCAAATCTCCACCTGTAGGCGGTCGGCGACCAGGGGTCACGAAACCTAGCGTCGGCGGTATGAGCTTCGGAACCTTGCCCAACGCACTCGTCGTGATCGCCGTCGTCGTCGTGGTCCTGGCCCGGCGGCTGTCCTGGTCCGAGCTGGAGAACTCCGACACCGACGTCTGGCGCGGTCCGCTGATCCTGATGGGCGTCGGCGTCTATCAGCTGTACGACGGCCACCGGCAGCTCGGCGTGATCGACATCGTCCTGCTGGTCATCGGCGCGGCCGTCGCCCTCGTCGCCGGGGCCGCCGCCGGCACGGTCGCCCAGGTCCAACGGCGGGCCGGAAAGGTGTTCTTCCGCCTCGGAATCCCCGGGCTCGGCATCATGGTGGGCTACCTGGTCGTCAGGCTCGGACTGGCGGGTATCGGGCACCTGCTCGGCGCCTCGACCTCCGGCGGTGGTTCCCTGCTGGTCTCGATCGGTGCGAACCTACTGACGCAGTACCTGATCATCCAACGCAAGGCTCATAACCAAGTTGAGGAGTACAGCACGCCTTGAGGAGTCTGTTGTCGCTGCTGCCGAAGGCGCCCCATGGTGAGAGCGGCTGGGTCGGCCGCATCCTCACCGCCGGGGCGGTAGCCGCCGTCCTGGCCACCGCGCGTCCCGCCGACGCGTGGGTCTGGTGGGTGCTCGGCGTGGGGTTCGTCGTCTTCGCCGTCGGCTCGGTGCTGATGGGCTCGCGTCCGTACCTCGCCTTCGGCCTCCTCACCCTTGTTGCCGTCAGCAACGCGCTGATCTGCGGCTACCCGCAGTCGAACGCGCTGGGCCTGGCGCTGGTCTCGATCACCGACGTCGCGGTGATCACCTTCCGTCGGCACGGGAACCGCCCGATCATTGCCACCAGCATCGGTGTGGCCGTGGGGTATGCCGTCTCGGCCTGGTGGTTCGGTCAGTCGGACACGTGGTACTTCACCCAACTGATGTGGACCGGCGTACTCGTTGCCTTCGGCCTCAATCGGCGGCAGTACGAGACGCAGACCCGGCAGACCGAGGAGTTGCTCGAGCAAACGCGGCTGGCGCAGAGCGAGCACGCGCGCGCGGCGACCCTGGAGGAACGTGGCCGGATCGCGCGGGACCTGCACGACGTACTCGCGCACTCGCTCGGCGCGCTCACGGTTCAGCTCGAGGTGGCCGAGGCCCTTCTCGACGAACGGGGTGACACGGCCGGGGCTTTGGAGCGGGTACGACGGTCCCGGCGTCTCGCCGTACAAGGTCTGGTCGAGGCGCGGAACGCGGTCGCCGCTTTGCGGGCCGATGAGTTGCCGGAGCTGCCGCAGGCCATCGCCGCGCTCGCTGAGCAGCACGAGAAGGACCACGGGACCACGGTTCGGTTTGCGGTGCGAGGAACGGCTCGGCGACCGCAGTCGGGCGTGACAGTCGCGTTGCTCAATGCGGCCCGGGAGGCGTTGACGAACGCGGCCAAGCACGCGCCCGGCCAGCCGGTGGAGGTTGAGCTGGCGTACGAGAACGGAGTACGGCTGTCGGTGCGGAACAAGGGCGCCACGCGGGGCGAAGGGTTCGGCCTGGCCGGGATGCGGGAGCGGCTGGCCCTGGTGGGTGGCACGCTGACGGCAGGTTCGGACGGGGACGACTGGTTGGTGGTCGCGGAGGTGTCCAATGAATGACAACATCCGAGTCGTCGTCGCCGACGATCAGCAGGTGGTCCGCGAGGGCCTGGTCGCGCTGCTCGGGCTGATGGACGGAATCGAGGTCGCCGGTGCGGCCGGGAACGGCGTCGAGGCGATCGAGCTCGTTGCTCAGGGCAACGTAGACGTGGTGCTGATGGACCTGAAGATGCCGGTACTCGACGGCGTCGAGGCGACCGCGCGGATCACGGCCGACTTCGCGGACGTCGCCGTACTGGTGCTGACGACGTACGCCGATGACGCCTCGATCGCGACCGCGCTGCGCGCCGGGGCGCGCGGGTATCTCACCAAGGACGCCGGCCGAGCCGAGATCGGCGCCGCGCTACGGTCGACGGCGGCCGGGCAGTCGACGTTCGATCCCGAGGTCTCCAAGCGTTTGATCGCCGGACTGACGCCGGGCCGGGATGCGAAGGCTGACGGGCTTACCGCGCGCGAGACCGAGGTACTACGGCTGATCGCGGGCGGACTGAGTAATCCGGAGATCGCCGCGCGGCTGTTCATCAGCGAGGCGACCGTGAAGACGCATATCAACAACACGTTCGCGAAGATCGGCGCTCGGCATCGGGCGGAGGCGGTCCGGTACGCCTACCGGCAGGGGATCGCGTCAGATCCGTAGCTCGGCGACGACCGGGCGGTGATCGCTGCCCGTCGGTCCCAGCACCCAGGCCTTGGTCGGGGTGACACCGCGGACCAGGATGTGGTCGATGCGGGCCATCGGGAACTTGGCCGGCCACGTGAACCCGAACCCGTCACCGGCCGCGCCCTGCGCCGAACGCAGTCCCGCGGTCAATGGGGCCAGGCTGCGGTCGTTCGCCGTACCGTTGAAGTCACCCATCACCACCACGCCGGCCAGCTTCTCGTCGGTGATCTGCCGCGCCAGCGCCTTGATCGTGTTGTTGCGCTGGTCCGACGTGAAGCCACTGGTCCCGACCCGGACCGAGGCGAGGTGGGCGACGTACACCGCGACCTTGCCCTCCGGTGCACTCACCTCAGCGCGCAATGCCCGCGTCCAGGCGAAACCGACGTCCACTGACTCGCTCTGCGCGACCGGGTACTTCGACCAGAGGGCGACTGTGTCGCGGGAGACCTCATACGGATACTTCTTGGCGAAGGCGGCCTTGTAGACCTTCATATCCGCCGCGGTGATCTCCTCCAGCGCCATGACGTCGGCGTTGGCCGAGAGCAGGTCCTGCGCGGTCGCTGCGGGATCAGGGTTGGCGGCGTCGACGTTGTGAGTGAGGACACGCAGGTCGTAATCGCCACCGGCGCCCTTGCCGGGAACCATCAGGTTGCCGAACATCATCACCCAAACGATCGCTGGGGCGAGCAATGCGACTCCGGCTGTGGCAGAACGCCGTACGAGAGCAGCTATGGCCAGAACGGGTACGGCAACGCCGACCCACGGCAGGAACGTGTCGAGCAGACTGCCCAAGTTCCCCACGGAATTGGGGACGTAGCGATGGAAGACCAGCACGAGCGCGGCCAGCAACGCCAGTACGGCGATCACCCAGCCACGACGCCACCTACCGCCCTTCTGGCGCCGCCGGGAAGCGGTGCGCCGCGAGGGCGGCTTGCGGGTGGCGACTGCGGTCTGGCGGTCGGGCATGCTGCGATTGTTGCGGAGTCTCGCCCCGGACCAAAGTCCTACCCCTGCGCGTACGGCGATTTCATCCGTACGAACGAGCTTGCGCGGTCCGAACTGATTAGTGATCTGTGAGAGACCTGGTGCGTTCGGCGGACAGCACCGACAATGCGGATATGCCGCCTGTGCAGACCACCACGCCGTTCGTCGTGAAGCGACGTGGCCTCGGTACCACCAAGACCGCGCTCTACCTCGGCACGTTGCTGTTCGGTTTGATGGTCCTGCTCACGGTCCTGCTGGTGGTGATCCAGGCGGCCCGCGGTGGTCCGATCCGGGAGCCGCTCGAGGCAGTCTGGTTGTCGTGGGGCGGGATGCCGCTGATCTTCGCGGTCGGTCTGCCGATCCTGCTCCTGGTCGGCGCGATCACCGCCTTCGAGGAGAGCCGCGAGGCCGACGATGACGACGTACTGCTCTCCGTCGACCAGACCGGCATCTATCTCGGCGGCGAGCAGCCACAGACCATCCCGTGGGCCGACGTACACGGCGTCTGCCGAGTCGAGCGACCCTACGACAACGGCGAGGGCGCCAAGAGCTGGCATCCCTACCTGATCGTCCTCCGGTACGACGACGACGCGCTGCCCCGCAGTACCAAGACCTGGGGCCCGTCCCGCCCCTGGCCCGGCACGTTCGAAATCCTCGGCCGCCCCCTCCCCTTCGAGGACCTAGAGGCCGCGGTGTTGCGGTGTGCGCCTCAGGTCGCGGTGACCGATCGTGGGCGCGTACCCGACTGAGCCCCCGGGGGCCGGCTACCGCCGACGGTCGATGGCGTGCTGTTGTGGGCGGGTCGGGCTGTAGTGAGTGGGGAGTGTGGTCAGCCCACGCCGGGCGTCACACGGACGTCGAACGGCTGCAGGCACAACGCCGTCTACAGACCCGCTCGAGAGGCGGCCTGCAGGGCCAGATTCCACGGAAACGCTGCCATTGCGGAGCCACCAGTTCGAGGGGGATGCGGCTCGAACTCTCCCGGTCCGAACAGGACACGAACCCCGGCCGCTCGTAGGCTGTCGACGCTCCGAAGAAACACCGCATTCGCCGCCAGAGCCTGGTTGACGAACGGAACAGCGACGATGTGTACGCCGGCTCCCGTCAACTCGGCGAGTTGGCTGAGCGCGTAGTTGTCGGCGATGCCTGCCGCCCACTTGTTGATCGTGTTGTAGGTGGCCGGGGCGACAATCACCGCATCAGCAGGTGGCACCGGCTCGTCGCCCTCAATCCGATAGGTAGTGCGCACCTGATGCCCGGAGACCTTCCGGAGCTCCTCAAGATCGACGAAGTGCTCAGCCGCGGCGTGGGTGGCGATGCAGTACGTATCCCAACCATCCTGCCGCGCCAAGTCGATCATGTCGGCGGCCCGCTCCGCCGGGCCGGCGCCGCAAACAATCAGATGCAGAACACGACTCACGCCTCAACTCCTGCCCGCAGTGCGCACCCGTCAACGGGCCATCAACCCAGGCGTGTTGATGGCCGTTCTCTTAGCGCAGACCTTCAATGCGTTCAAAGATGTCAGAGTCGGTCTCTCGCTGCCATGCGGGCAGATCAGCCCAGTCGGCTACGTAGCTGGGCTTGGGATCAGGGAAGTGACGGTAGATCTGCGCGATCCAGCACAGGGCCACGAATTGGCTCTTCTGCTCGCGGCTGAGTTTGCTGGTGCTGCCTTCAGACACGACAACGAACGCTCGCACCTGGTCGTAGACGGCGGCAGCGCTCTCCTGCTCCCAATCCGGCGTCTCTTCCCACGGCGCGACGTACCCGGATTTGGGCTCACCGGAGTAGTGCTTCGTCACGCCTGCAATCCAGGCCTCACGAAAGACGCGGCCTTGTTCGTTCGACAACAGACTTACTCCTTTGGACAGGGAGGGCTTACCGCGGCAAGTGCACCCCAACGCGGCCTGCGGCGAGCTTCTCTGTGATCAATCAGCCGCCTTGCCCAGGCGACTCCGGCTGCGACGCCATGCTGGCAGACGCCCGGGCAGGTCGACCACCTGATCGACCCCATGCTCACGGACTCCGACCTTCTCGCGGTCTGTCGTGCCTGCCTGGGGGTCGGGATCATCAGATCTGGTGACGCCTGGGGCGGGGTCGTGCGGACAGAGTGAAAGCCGTCCCTGGATGGAGATTCGGTTCTGATAATCGGTGCGCTGGAAGGTGTCGGATTGGGGCTGGGGTCTTCGTAGAAGGGGTGAGAGGCGGCCCACGGGGGCTGCCCAAGGTAGAGAGCAGACACCACCACTCATGACAACCTTTGCAGAACCCGGCTCCGTCACCACGGCTCGTTCCGGTCGCCTGATGTGGGCGATCCTGGTGCTGGTGATACTTGCCGATGCGCTCGACGTGATCGACGCAACGATCACCAACATTGCCGCCCCGACCATCGCTGCCGAGCTCAACGGTGGCGTGGGTTTGATCAAGTGGCTGGGACCGGCCTACATGCTCGCCATGGGCGTCTTGCTCGTGGTTGGCGGGCGACTGGGTGACAAGTTCGGCCAGCGCAGGCTTTTCCTGATCGGGATGGGCGGATTCACGGTGGCCTCGGCGATCGCCGGGTTTTCGCCTGATCCGACTCTTCTGATCGCCGCCCGGGTTGCGCAGGGAGCATTCGGGGCTCTGCTCATCCCGCAAGGCATGGCGATCATGACGAAAGAGTTCGACCGCGAGATGCTCGGCAAAGCGTTCGGACTGTTCGGCCCGGTGCTCGCTCTGGCCAGTGTCGTCGGCCCAGTTCTCGCCGGCTTTCTGATCAGTGCCGACGTGTTCGGTCTGTCCTGGCGCCCGATCTTTCTGATCAACATCATCCTCGGCGCGGTCGGGCTGACCATGGCCGTCAAGATCCTGCCGCGGGACGACGGTGACCGGTCCACGGTCGTCGACGGTTGGGGTTCCGGCCTGCTCGCGGTAGCCATGCTCGGGCTGCTGTACGGCCTGATCGAGGGCTCAACCAAGGGCTGGGGCGCGGTCCCGGTCAGCTCGGTCATCGTCGGCTTCCTGTTCTTCGCCGCCTTCGCCTACCGTCAGCGCACCGCAGCTGATCCGCTCATCATCCCCTCGCTGCTGAAGAACCGGGGCTTCACGTCCGGATTGCTCGTGTGCCTGGTCGCCGTAGCCGCCGGTACCGGCCTGCTCTTCGTGCTGTCGCTGTTCCTGCAGGAGGGTTTGCACGTCAGCCCGAGGGGTGCCTCGCTCGGGCTGATGCCGGTCACCCTCGGGATCGTCGTCGCCGGATTCGCTGCCATGGGCGGCCTGGTCGCCAAGCTCGGTCGAACCCTCGTCTTCATCGGCCTGGCAATTGACCTCGTCGGTTGCGGCTGGGTGCTGGCCCTCATCGCCCACTCCGGAACGAACGTGAGCCTCTGGGCGCTGGCGCCGGCGTTCTTCGTCATCGGTGTCGGCATCGGACTCAGCTTCGCCACCATCCCCGTTGTCGCTCTCGGCGACGCGAAACCTGAGGAAGCCGGCAGTGCGAGCGGCTCGTTCAGCTCGATCCAGCAACTCGCGTCGGCGATCGGCTCGGCCGCGATCACGTCGGTCTTCTTCCACGCCACCACGAGCGGATCGGCCCACGCGATGACGGTCACCCTCGTCGTGATCCTGGCCGTCACCGCCCTCAGCCTGCCGATCGTCGCCCTGATGCCCCGCAACGCACCAGCAGAACCCCACGAGTGAAGAGGTACGCCGTGTTCATCACCACGCAATCGATCCAGGCAGAGACCGCCTACCGCCACGAGCGGATCAAGCGCCAGTTCCGGGCCAGGCCGCGGAGCCAAGAACCGGCCCCCAAACCTGAACCGCGGCGGGCATGCCAGGCCCTGCGACCCACGCACTCATGACCGCACGAACGACCGTCCCCGACCAGATTCTCCAGGTCGGGGACGGTTTGCGTTCTGCAGCATTGGCCCCTCGATCGAGGAGCCCGCAGGGTTGTGAAGGCTCCCCGATGCCGGCGGGCAACTGATCAGATGATCCGTGATCGGGTTAGCGTCGGGGGTATGACGGCTCCTGACATCAACAGTCCCGAAGAGCAGGCTCGATATCGGCGTGGGCAGGAGGTGTTCGCTGCCGTTGACGGTGGATCAGCTGCCGGGGTGGTGGCGAGCCTTGCGGATATCGCGCCGGAGCTCGCGCATCACATTGTGGCGTTCGGGTTCGGGGACATCTATTCGCGGCCGGGACTCGACCTCAAGCAGCGGCAGTTGGTCACGCTGTCGATCCTGACCACCCTCGGTGGGTGCGAGCCTCAGCTCGAGGTGCACATCAAGAATGGGCTCAACGTCGGCCTCACCACGACGGAGATCGTGGAAACGTTCATCCAGGCGGCCGGGTACGCCGGCTTCCCACGTGCGCTCAACGCGATCTCGGTAGCCAAGAAGGTCTTTGCCGAGCGCGACCTCTTGCCGGTGAAGGAGGCGTGAGATGGCCAAGCTGATCTATTCGGCAATCACCTCGCTCGACGGGTACGTCGAAGACGCCGACGGCGGGTTTGAGTGGGCAGCACCGGACGCAGAGGTCCATGCCTTCGTCAACGAACTGGAACGCCCGATCGGCACCTACCTCTACGGGCGCCGGATGTACGAGACGATGGTCTACTGGGAAACCGCGGTCGACCACTCACCCGTGAGCCAGGAGTACGCAAGCATCTGGCAGGCGGCAGACAAGATCGTGTACTCGCGAACGCTGCAAGCTGTCACCAGTTCCCGTACGCGCCTCGAGCATGAGTTCATCGTCGAGTCGATCCAGCGCTTGAAGGACTCCTCCACCACCGACCTCAGCATCGGCGGCGCCGAGCTAGGCAGCCGAGCACTCGAAGCCGGCCTGGTCGACGAGATCCACCTCCTCCTCAACCCAGTCATCGTCGGCGGCGGCAAACAGTCCCTACCTGACGGTCTCCGAACCCAGCTGACCCTCCTAGACACCCACCACTTCACCAGCGGCGTCGTCCACCTCCACTACACCGTCCGGTCCTAGCAAGGGTCGACCGACCTCCAGGCCATCACAATCGCGTGCCCGGTGGTTACCCCGGCTGAGCTCGTGGCCGAACCCGCGATTGTGATGGCCTGGGGATCGGGCAACACCTGGATCCGCACAACTGCACCCCCGCCCCACCACGGGAAGGCCTCACCCTTCCGGTGCTCCCTCACAACAGCACGCCCTCAACCGCCGGCGGCAGCCGGCAACACCCCGGCGGAAGCCGGGCACGTACGGCGGAAGCCGGGCATCTCCGGCGAAAGCCGCGCACGTACGGCGAAAGCCGGAAGGGATGCACCGGCGCTAGCCGGGGGGCGGGTGGGCAGCGCGCGTAGCAGGCGTGCTGAGGAGCGCAGCGACGAAGGAAGCGACGGCGGAGCACGCGGGGGCTGAACACACTCCACACCCACCACAACTCGTCCCGCCGGGGTGTACTACCCCTTGGGTCCAAGGAGTTTTTCGAGGTCGTTGAGAACGTCCGTTGCGCCGATCGGGCCTAGGCCGAGGAACCAGACTTCGTCGTTCACGCGCGCCACGTGGCCGTCCTTGACGGCCGGTAGCGCCTTCCAGAGATTGCCGTTGACGACCGTGTTCTCGGCGGTGGTTTCGGGTTTGCCGTAGCTGGAGTAGAAGATCCAGTCGCCGTCGGCCTTGCCGATGTTCTCTTCCGACACCTCGACCGCGAGCTCCTGGATGTCCTGGATCTTCGGCCGTGGCAGCCCGATGTCTTTCAGGATCACGCCGATGAACGAGAGGTTCCCGTACAGCCGGATCTCCGCCGGCCGGAAGCGGACCAGCGAGATCGTCGGCGATCCTTGCACCTTGGACTTCACGTCGTTGGCGCGCTTCTGGTAGTCGTTCAGCAGCGTGGTGGCCTTGCTCTCCTCGCCGAGTGCGTCGGCGACGAGCAGGAAGTTCTCCTTCCACGGGAATCCGGGCCGGATGCTGAAGACCGTGGGCGCGATAGCGCTGAGCTTGTCGTACAGGTCGTTCGCGCGCAGCTTGCTGCCCAGGATCAGGTCGGGCTTCAGCGCGGCGATCGCCTCGAGGTTGAGTTCGCTGACCCCGCCGACGGTCTTGATCCCCTGCGCCTTGTCGGCCAGGTACGACGGAACACCGGATTGACCCGCGGTCGTCGCCATCCCGACCGGCGTGATTCCGAGCGCGAGCACGTCGTCCAGCTCGCCACTGTCCAGCACAACTACGCGAGAGGGCTTGGACTCCAGCTTGACGTCGCCGAGCGCGCCCTTCACCGTCCGCGGGAATTGCCCGTCCGGCGCGTCCGACCCGAGCTTGGCGGTCGCCGTGTCGGCGGTGCTGAACAAGCGTCCGCCGGTGGCCACGTCCTTGTCACCGACCCCGGCGTCCGCACTCTTGGTGTCGCCACCACCACACCCGGCCAGCACCAGTACGCCGACTCCGACAACGATCCCGATCAGCCTCTTCACGGACGTTGAGCCTACAACAACCTTAGTTAGGTAGCCCTAACCAGGTCCACGGATTGACCGGCTTCCAGCGACACCGTCAGCTCACGCGTAGGCAACGCGATCCGAAACGTGCCGGCGTGCGATGCGCGGACGACGGCCGCCGTCAACCGACACTCACGCCACTCCAGATCGAACGTCAGCCCACCCCGAGCCCGCACCCCACGGAACGACCCGTCAGGCCAAGCCGCGGGCAACGCCGGCAGCAACCGGATCGTGTCAGTGTGACTCTGGATCAAGAGCTCCGGCACACAGCCGGTCATGCCGAAGTTGGCGTCGATCTGGAAGATGTCGCCGTCGCGGTGCAGCAGGTTGTCCGACACCAAGCGGCTCAAGTAGTCCTGGATTACGTCAAACGCCTTCGCAGGCTCGAACAACCGGGCCCACAACGCCACCAACCACGCCGCGGTCCAGCCACCGTTCGTCGCGCCGTCCGTCCGCACGTCCAACGAAACCCGAGCCGCCGCAGCCAGTTCCGGCGTACGCGTCGGATCGATCTCCGCGCCCGGGTAGAGCCCGTAGAGATGCGACTGATGCCGGTGGTTGAGCTCCGACGGCGGCCAGTCCGTCGGCCATTCGTACAACCGTCCATCGGGTGTGACCCGCACCGACGGCAACCGATCCCGCGCGGCAGCAGCCCGTACGGCGAGGTCGGACGACAACCCCAGGACCGACTCGGCCTCGCGAAGGTTCGCGAACAGTTCGCGGATCAGCCAGATGTCGAACGTCGACGTCAGGTCGACCGAAGCCTTCTCACCCGACGGCAAGATGAAGTGATGCTCCGGCGCGGTCGATGGAATGAACTGCAGCGTCCCGTCGCCGTCCTCGACCAGCATCGACAGCACGAACTCCGCCGCCCCCGCGATCAACGGGTACGCACGGTCCCGCAGGAACTCCTCGTCGAGCCCGAAGCGGTAATGCTCCATGAGATGCGCGGTCAGCCAGACCCCGCAGGTCGCACACATCGACCAGACCGGATCGTCGCCACCCGCACCGACCGGCCAGGTCGCGCGCCAGATGTCGGCGTTGTGATGCGAGACCCAGCCGGGAGCGTCGTACAGAATCCGCGCGGTCTCCGCGCCGGACTCGGCCAGGCCCTCGATCAGCTCGGTGAGTGGGTCGAAGCACTCCCCCAGACCGGTCAGGTCGGCCGGCCAGTAGTTCATCTGGGTGTTGATGTTGTTGGTCCAGTCGCTGGCCCACATCGGCCGGCGATCCTGGTTCCAGATGCCCTGCAGGTTGGCCGCCTGCGTCCCAGGGCGGGAGGACGCCATCAACAGGTACCGGCCGAAGTTCACCATCAGCGCGACCAACCCGGGATCGCTGCCCCCGGCACCGACCGCGCGAATTCGTTCGTCAGTCGGTTCGTCGACCGGCGAGCCCAAGACCAGCTCGGCGCGATCGTACAGCGCACCATGGTCTTCTACATGCCGTTCCCGAACCTTGTCCAAGGCAACGGCATCGAGTACGGCGGTTGCCTCGCGCAACGCCACCATCATATCCCGGCCAGGCGGCACCGACCAGCCCTGGAAGGTACTCGCTGCCGACACCAGCACAGTCAGACTGTCCGCACCCCGAACCATCACGCCGTCGCCGGTCACCGCCAGCACGCCACCGTCGTTCAGCGCCCGTATCGCGACCCCGAACCCGATCCCGTGCCCGTCCTCGTACCGGATCGGATCCGGCGTCTGCCGGTACTCGATCGTGAGATCCGACGGCGCCCGCCCGACAACACCATAGGTGCCCTCGGCAACTTCTACCCGGACCGGGTGCTGACTCTCCAGACCGAGATCCAGATTGATCGCACCCGGCTGATTCGCACTGATGGTCCACACCATCACCTGGTCCGGCGTGGACACGTACGTCTCCCGCCGGAACCGCACGCCGTCGATGGAGTACTCGACGGCGACGATCCCGGTCCGGAGATCCAGACTTCTCCTGTAGTCCACACCCTCGCCCGCCGCACCAGAGCCCGCTGCACCTGAGCCCGCTGCATCTGAGCCCACTGGACCAGAAGCACCGGACCGGATCACCAGATCCGCCAACGGCTGGTACGACTCGACCAACGGACCCTGCAACGCCCGCGTCCGCTCGGTCGCTGCCAGCCGATCACCATCGGCCAGCAACAACCGTCGGACATCGGCGAGAGCAAATGGTCCATCCGTTACAGCCAACCGACGAGGACCGTCACCCGACCAGACATCGTCGAGGTTGAGGGCGATCCGTTCCTCGCCGACCCGGCCGAACACCTTGGCGCCGAGGTGACCGTTGCCCAGCGGCAACGCCTCGAACCAGTCCGGCGCGGGGGTGCGGAACCACAGTTCGTGCGACATATGGAGTTACTTGCTCCCGGACTTGTACTTGTCGTAGGCCTGCTGGTTGATCTCCAGGTACCGCGGCATGCCGGTGCTGTCGAGACCCTTCACGTACGCGTCCCAGTCGGTGTCGAGGTTCTTGGTACCGGTGATGAAGGCCAACTGGTTCTGGTTGACGTAGTTGCTCAGGTTCGTCTGCAGAGTGGCAGTCTCACCGCTCAGGCTGGGGTCCGGCCAGACCGACGTCTGCGGGAACCACTGCGCCTTGTCCTCATGACCCTCGTACTGCTTGGTCGCCTCGAACAACCGCCGCTCGAGGCCGGCCCCGGTGTAGATGTCCTTCGGCACAACCTGCGCGTTCCGGAAGGCGAGGGTGTTGTTGTACTGCCCCAGCGCGCCCCAGCTGATGTTCTTCGGCGCGTTCTGCACCGGGTTGTACAGCGGCTTGGTGTTCGCGTCGAGCGCGATCTCGCCGGCCTTCGGCTTGTTCCAGCCGACGCCCTCCGGACCCATGTTGGAGATCATCTGGCCTTCGTCGGAGAAGATATAGTCCAGCATCTTGATCGCGGCGACCTGCGCCTCCTTGCTGGCCTTGTTGGTGAGCATGAAGGTGTAGCCGGTCGAGGTCGGGTGGTTGTAACCGGTGTAGCTCTTACCCTCCGGACCGGTCAGCGGCGGTACGGCGTCGTACTGCTTGTCCCGGCCGTCCTTGGAGTCGAGCTGGACGAAGATGCCCGGCCACAGCACCGGCACCGAGCCGAGGACGACGGCCTTCGGGTTGTTGCCCTGCGCCTGCAGCGCCTGTGCGTTCTGGGTGAACGCGGCCTGGTCGATCAGGCCCTCCTTGTACAGGGAGTTGATGTACTTCAGGCCTTCCTTCCACGCGTCGGTGTTGACCGGCGTGGTGACCTTGTCGCCGGTCAGGGTGAGCAGCGAGCGGTTGCCGTTGTTGGCGCCGACCGGGTCGTAGGCGAACGCGTTCATCAGGTACGCGATCAGGCTACTGTCCTGCGGGTCGGACGTCATCGGGATCTCGTCGGCCTTGCCGTTGCCGTTCGGGTCCTGGGTCTTGAACGCCTGGAGGACCTTGCGCAGGTCCTCGGTCGTCTTCGGCGGCTGCAGGTTGAGCTTCTTCAGCCAGGTGCTGTTGATCCACAGCTTGTCCGGGTAGGTGCAGTGGAAGCAGTCGGCCCACTGCGGCAGCGCGTAGATGTGACCGTCCGGCGCGGTCGACATCTCCTTGTACTCCTTGTTGGAGTCGAGCACCTTCTGGATGTTCGGCGCGTTGTCCTTGATCAGGTTCTCGAGCGGTACGGCGACGCCCTGCTGACCCAGCTTCAACACCTCGGCCTGCGTGAACGCGTCGACCCACGGGATCAGGAAGAACAGGTCCGGGTAGTCGCCACTGGCCAGCGAGATCTGCCGCTTCTCCTTGGCCGGGCCGGCGTCGTACGTCGTGGTCTGCCAACGGAACTGGATCTTGAACTTGTCGCTCATGATCTTGGTGACCTGGTTGGTGTCCAGGTTGGTGCTCGAGTCGGACGGGGTGAACGTGTCGATGATGACCTTGCCGTCGGCCGAGGTCTCGTTCGCGGCACCCTTGTCCTTGTCCGAGCTGCACGCCGCCAGGGCGAGCGCGCCGGCCGCGGCGAGCGCGACGACTTTGCGCACGGATGAGCGCATTCCTGTGTTCCCTTCTGAAGTGGGCTGACTTGCCCAGAACCGCCTTGAATGGAGCTTTCAGCCCTTGACTGCGCCGACCATGACGCCCTTGGTGAAGTGGCGGGCGACGAACGGGTAGATGATCAGTACGGGCAGGCTCGAGATGACGATCAGCGCGTACTTGAGAACGTTGGCCAGCTGTTGCTGTTCGAGCTGCTGGGCCAAACTGGTGGTAGTGGTCGAACCGGTCATCGTGTTCAGGATCAGCACGTTCCGCAGCACGATCTGCAGTGGGTAGAGGCCCGGATCCTTGAGGTAGATCAGCGCGTCGAAGTAGCTGTTCCACTGGAAGATCGCGTACATGAGCGCGATCACCGCGATCACCGGCTTGGACAGCGGCAGCACGATCGACCAGAGGAAGCGCAGGTCGCTCGCGCCGTCGATGGTGGCCGCCTCGTACAGCTCGTCCGGGATCGTCGACCGGAAGAACGTGCGCGCGATGATCACCTGCCAGACCCCGATCGCGCTCGGGATCACCATCGCCCACCGGGTGTTCAGCAGGCCCAGGTCCTGCACCACCAGGTACGTCGGAATCAGGCCACCAGAGAACAACATGGTGAACAGCAGCGCACTCATGATCACGTTGCGGCCGAAGAAGGTCCGGCGCGACAGCGGGTACGCGATCGCGATCGTCAGCGTGACGCTGATGAGCGTGCCGCCGATCGCGTAGATGAACGAGTTCAGGTAGCCCTTCATGATCAGCGGGTCGCTGAAGGCTTCCTTGTACCCGCGCAGGCTCGGCTCGATCGGCCACAGCAGCACGCGGCCGGCGCTGACCGCGGACGCGCTGCTGAACGAGTTGGCGACGATGTAGATCAGCGGGACGGCAACGATGATGAGCGCGAGCCAGAGGAAGATCTTGACCCCGAACAGGAAGATCTTGTCGGTCCGGGTCTCTTCGATCGTGGTGCGCTTGGACGATTCCGGCCGATTGGCCGACGTACGGCGAAAGCTCTGAAGAGTAATGCTCATGACCAGAGTCCGTTCCCGGTGATGCGCTTGGCGACGAAGTTCACGACCAGCAGCAGACAGAGGTTGACCACCGAGTTGAACAGGCCGATCGCGGTGGCCATGCTGAAGTCGGCGTTCAGCAGGCCGGTCTTGTAGACGTAGGTGGCGATGATCTCCGACTGCGAGGTGTTCAGCGGGTTCTGCAGCAGGAACGCCTTCTCGAAGCCGATCGACATGATGTTGCCGACACCGAGGACCAGGATGATCACGGCGGTCGGCATGATGCCGGGCAGGTCGACGTTCCTGATCCGCTGCAGCCGGCTGGCACCGTCGATCCGCGCCGACTCGTGCAGCGCCGGGTCGATCCCGGACAGGGCGGCCAGGTAGATGACGGCGGAGTAGCCGGTGGTCTGCCAGACGTCGGACCAGACGTAGATGTGGCGGAAGTAGTCGGGGTTGCCGAGGAAGTCGATCTGCGGCACTCCGAACAGCCCGATCGCGTCGTTGACGAACCCGAGCCGCGGCGACAGCACCAGGATGGTCATCGAGACGACGACCACGGTGGAGATGAAGTACGGCGCGTACGTGACCAGCTGGACGGTCTTCTTGAACCGGCCGTTGCGGATCTCGTTCAGCGCGATCGCCAGGATGATCGGGATCGGGAAGCTCGCCAGGACGGTGTAGGCGGCCAAGAAGAACGTGTTCTTCACCAGGGTCCAGAACACCGGGTTCTGGAAGAACAGTTCGAAGTTCTTGAAGCCGACCCAGTCACTGCCCCACGGGCCTTTGATCGGGCTGTAGTCCTTGAACGCGATCACCGCGTTGGCGATCGGGATGTACTTGAAGATGACGAAGTACGCGAGCGGTACGACGATCAGCAGGTAGAGCTGCCAGTGTCGCCGGAAGCTCCGCGCGGCCGCGGTCCGGCGGCTTGCTTTCGGTGGCTTCCGGCTGAGTTTCTGTTGCTCCCGCGGCTGCGGGGCCGACTGGGCCGGCTTCACCTCGAAGGTTGCGCTCACTCCGCATCCTTTCCCTCACGCGCTGGAGTGGAACCGATATCCGATAGGATCTCGGGTTTCGCTATCCCGGAGAATGACACAGAACCACCTGCAGCGGAAGACTCTCCGGCCGGGATGAGACCGGACGGTGACCGATCGACACGAATCCCTTGTAGGCAAGGGTTTTCCCGCGTTGCCCTAGGCAATCAATCCCGGGAAACGCCGAATGATCCGATGGCTGGCCATCGGATCAGGGCACCTACCGATCCAGCCCGGTGTCACTCTGAGCCAACGACACCGGTCCGAACCACAATTTGTTTCCCTTGTGAACTATGTCGCAGTCAACCCCGGCGGCACCGCTCATGTCAAGACTTGGTCCCGGCACGCGGTCCGTTCCAGCTCTGTTTCTCGATCAGGCAAGCGGCCTGGAGGCGGGTTTGCCAACCCGGGTCGGCGAGCAGTGAGAGGAAAGTTGTGACTGAGTAACTGTCGGCCACCCCGTCGACGAACGCGTCGCGGTGCCAGACGCCGGCGATGAACTCGCACCCGTCAGCTCCGGCGGAAGCCATCAGGAGACCAGGGAGCACGTCTCGTTCTGCTCGGGTGATCGGTCGCGCTGTGGTGTAAGCGGTGACCAGCGCCGCAGCTCGCTCGACGTCCAGCCGTCGATCCTCGTCGAGGCCCCACGACGTCAACAGTGAACAGAGGTCGTAGAGGCGATAGGACTCCACACAGTCGTCGAAGTCGAGGAGGGCCAGCAGGTGGCCGTCCGCATCGACCAACACGTTTCTCTCGCTGATATCGCCGTGCACCAAGCCAACCGGGATCCCCGGCCGAAGTGCGGACGCCACCTCGGTGGCCACGTTCGCCACCCCTGCGATGAACTGTTCCAGGCCGGGCACCCGGTCACGGCGGGTCCAGCTTTCGACGTTCACGAGGAACTCGTCGAGCCGCTGGAGTGGATCGCCTCGCTCAGCTCGCCGCACCGGCAGATCCAGGTCCCAGGTGATCCGGTGCATGCGTCCGACCGCACCACCGACCTCACACCCGAGCCGTAAGTCGAACGAGCCGAAACCACCGCTCCGGGAAGGAGCCTGGATGCCGTCGATGTACTCGAACATGGCGGCCGCGTGACCAGCCACCGCACCGAAGAGCCGACCCGTGAGCGACCGTACGGGCGAGGCCGTCGGGAATCCCGCCGTACGGAGAAACTCCACGGCGAGCAGCTCGTACTCGATGTCCTCCAGCTCCCGGGTACGGCGGTACGACCGTACGACGAAGCGCCGTTCGCCGGCGGTGAGGAGATAGTTCGCGTTGATGAGCCCGCCCGTCAGCGGCTCCATCCGCGCAAGCTCCGGGTCCACTCCCCACTCGCGCGCGAAGGCGGACCAGTCCGCATCGAGCTGGATCACAGGCATTCGGCCATCGTTCCAGGTCGGGACAGCGGCTGCAGGGAGTTTCCGGCTCGGTCCGACGAAGAAACCTGACCCGACCATCACGGGGGAACGGCCGGGCCAGGCTCTTTCGATGGTACTCCTGATCACCCCACTCAACCCCTGCCGCCACTCCAAACTCCCAGCAGGTGTGTCGTTAATTCGGAGGCGGACTCGCGACGTCGTCCCCTACCCTGATCCGCAGGCAAACCCCTTCCTGAAAGCGCACCACCGCCGTCCGTGCTTCGGACCGCCGTCGTGCGTCACGTCCAAGCGTTTGACCTAATAGGTCGCGCTTTGTTACGTCCGCACCCGCTTTCGGGAGTTACCGGTTATGTCTTTCCTGCCTGCCTACAGGTCGGCCGATCCGGTCAAGACCTGTTATTCGTACAGCGCCGCCTGGGCGTTCTGCGCAGCGCTGACCTTCACTCTCAGCGCGGTGTACTACGTTCGCGACGCCGGCCTCGACCCGCTCCAGATGGTCCTGGTCGGGACCCTCCTCGGGCTCGCCTGCTTCCTGTTCGAGATCCCGACCGGGATCGTCGCCGACCTCTACAGCCGCCGGTTGTCGATCATCATCGGCTTCACGCTGATCGGCGCCGGGTTCCTGCTGCAGGGCCTGGTTCCGTCGTTCCTCGCGATTCTCGCCGCCCAGGTGCTCTGGGGTGTCGGCTACACCTTCACCTCTGGCGCGGACCAGGCCTGGATCACCGACGAGGTCGGCACCGAGCGGGCCGCGAAGGTGTTCGTTCGGAGCCAGCAGTTCCACCTCGGCGGTACCGTCGTCGGCATCGTGGCCGCCGGTGCGCTCGGCCTGATCAGCCTGCCGCTTCCGATGATCCTGTCGGGGGCCGGGATGATGCTGATCGCCCTGATGCTGGCCGTCTTCATGCGCGAGCAGAACTTCCACCGGACGCCGCGCGAGGAGCGCGAGACGTTCAAGCACCTGACCGACACCTTCAAGCACGGACTCGGGGTGGCTCGGCGGCGGCCCGTCGTACGCACTCTGGTGTTGATCAGCCTGATTTCGGGGCTGTCCAGTGAGGCGTTCGACCGGTTGTGGTCGGTGAAGATTCTGCACTTCGACTTCCCGACCGTGTTCGGTACGTCGGATCCCGCCTTCTGGTTCACCGTGCTCGCGCTGATCGGGACGCTGCTGTCGTTGATCGGTTCGCTGGTGGTGAATCGGCTGTCGCCGGAGCGGCTGACCGCTACGCATCCGAACGGCGTACTCGCGCTGCTCGCCGCGGTGCAGGTGGTGGCGGTGATCGCGTTCGCGCTGATGGATCAGCTCTGGCTGGCGCTGGCGGTGATGTGGGTCAACTCGATCGCGGGCACGCTCTCGTACCCGGTCCAATCGGCCTGGCTGAACCGGAACGTCGACTCACGGTCCCGCGCCACCGTGATCTCGATGGTGTCGCAGGCCAACGCGATCGGCCAGGTCGTCGGCGGCCCGCCGCTGGGCGCGGTCGGCCGCTCGTCGCTGCGCGCCGCACTACTCACCTCGGGCCTGATCATCATCCCGATCCCGGCGCTCTTCCTCCGGCGCCGTCCGGCTCACGCCGAACACCCCGAACGGGTGTGAACGCGGACCGCCGGCACTCACCAACCTCACTCCGGCGGGCTGCTCGCCGGAGTGAGGTTGGTG